>JAIECF010000059.1:20678-29618 GCA_029068655.1 Muribaculaceae bacterium
ATTAGTAGTCTTCAGTCTATAGTCTTCAGTCTTAAGAATGCGGCTTCGCCGCTCGAACTGAGGCTATGAAAATCTAATTAGTAGTCTTCAGTCTATAGTCTTCAGTCTTAAGAATGCGGCTTCGCCGCTCGAACTGAGGCTATGAAAATCTAAACGCTGACCCGTCAGCGTAATCTGAAGACTGAAGACTGAAGACTCAAAACTGAAGACTCAAGACTGAAGACTTAAGACTTAAGACTCAAGACTAAATAAACTATGATAAGATATTTCAAACAAGCCTGGGGCAGCCTTCGCAAGCAGCCGCTGCTGAGCGCGATAAGTGTTGGCGGAACGGCGCTGGCTATCTTCCTGATCATGGTCATTGTCATGATCGATGAAGTCAAGGTAGCTCCCTTTGCGCCTGAAAGCAACCGCGACCGATGGTTGGTGCAGACATCGGCCTCAATCGGCAACAAAGACTGGGGATCGACTCCCGACAATAACTCATCTAACGGAGGTATGTCTTACAACACCATCCGTCGTACTTTCTACGAAATGAAACTCCCGGAGGCGGTAGGCTGCTTCTCATGGAGCAATACCGAAAGCCATCTTTCCGTACCCGGAAAGACCTCGTTGGGAGCAAGAAGAAAAGACACCGACCATGGATTCTTCAACGTGATGGATTTCACTTTTATATCCGGTCATCCCTACAATGAAGCCGATGTGGAGTCAGGGCGCCAGGTAGCCGTGATTACCGAGTCGTTGGCCCGTAAGCTATTCGACACCACTGACTGTGAAGGCAGGGAATTTTCCATCGACCATGTTCCCTACCGCGTAAGCGGTGTGGTCCGCGATGTCAGCAACCTGACGACATTCGCCGACGCCGACCTATGGGTGCCACTGACTTCAAACGGCACCGACAAATTCACCTGGTGCGAACATATGGGAGGACTGGGCGCAATTATCGTCGCCCCGAGCAAAGCCGATTTTCCGGCTGTCCGTGAGGAATACAATAAAGTCTGGAAGAAGTTTGAAGACGAGATCAAGGAAGCCGGTTGGGAATTCTACTACCGTCAGCGTCCCTACGACCAGTTTACCTCGATCAACACCCGAGGAGCGAACATGGAGCCTGACATGGATGGAGTAAGGAAGCATAATCTTCTTGTATATGCGATTCTCCTGCTGATTCCGGCTATCAACCTGAGCAGCATGACCCAAAGCCGCCTCCGCCATAGAAGGGAGGAGATAGGAGTACGAAGGGCGTTCGGAGCCACAAAGTTTGCAATCATGAGCGAGATATTCATCGAAAGCCTCGTGATAACAATTATCGCCGGTATCATTGGCCTTATCCTCAGCATCGCCTTCATATTCTTGGGAGGGAAGACCGTGTTGGCAGGAGGAGCCGACGTTACGGGTCTCTCTTTAGGAATGGTGTTCAATGCCGGAGTATTCGGTTTGGCTCTCTTCTTCTGCTTCCTGATGAATCTATTCTCAGCCACATTCCCATCATGGCAGGCATCTCGAACCAATATTGTAAACGCACTCTCTGGAGGAAAAAAGTAAGCACATATGAAAAGAAAACTGTTGACCCAGATGCGTGCCGAATGGCGCGCCAACATATGGATGGCGGTAGAACTGCTGTTAGTCTCGGTGGTGCTCTTCGTGCTTGCCGACAAGATATATACTGTGGTAGCCACACTTAACGAACCACTCGGATTCAATACCGAACACTGCTATGTAATTAAAGTAAGGGAAGTGTCGGAAGCCGCTCCCGACTATGTGAAGTATGAATCACAGGGCGACCGATACCGCGACCTGCTGACCCTCAAGGAAAGAGTGCTCGCCCGACCCGAGATCTCAGCAGCCACCATCAGCTCCAACGCAATCCCCTACAACCCCAACAACTCGATGATCCAGCTTGATATCGATACTTTCAGCATGGCGGATGCTCCGCTACTCGTGCGCCGCGTAGATCCTGACTTCTTCAAGGTGTTCAGGATAGAGGGTGCTGACGGACAGACTGCCGAAGAACTCGGAGAGATACTCCAGCGTGAAAGGATCATTCCAAGCGACAACGCCCTTCTCCGCAAGGCCGGCGTACGCTCGTTGAAACCATTGTATGGCAAGCAGATGGTTTTGAGCGGTTCTGACACTATGACCCTCAGGGCTTCGTTTAAGCCAATGAAATACAACGATTACGGTACTGTCCACGGATGGGCCGGTGCTTCAATGTTCGAACGCTTTCATCCGGCCATGATGGGTTTTATGGAAGGTATCAGCGTACGTGTCAACGACAACATGGACAAAGATTTCGTCGAGAAACTGATGGCGGATGCTGATAATGAGCTTAGAGTCGGAAACTGGTATGTGGCATCTGTTGAGTCGTTCGATTTCCTAAAGGAAGACTACAACCGATACTCAGCCACAGAAACACGCAACGTAGTGATCTGCGCGCTCTTCCTTCTCGTCAACATTTTCCTCGGCATTCTCGGCACCTACTGGTTCCGCACCCAGCAGCGCATTAAGGAGATTGCCCTGCGTATGGTGAGTGGTGCGACACGCGGCGACGTCTTCCGTCGCATTCTCGGCGAGGGACAGATATTGCTGCTCTTAGTGACTCCTCTTGCCATCATCATCGACTATCTGCTCACCATCAACGAGTTCACCTCATGGTATGACGGCTACTTCGAGCCCATGCACTTCTGTGTAAGTGTTATCGCAGCATGGGCATTGATGGCTCTGATGATCGCAGTGGGAATTTATCTCCCCGCACGCCGTGCAATGTCAATCTCTCCAGCCGCCGCAATGAAGACCGACTAACTTTTCTCGACGAAAACGACGAAAACGACGAAAACGATGAAAACGCTATTAATTATTAAATACTTTGGGATCGCCGCGGCAGCCCTTGTCTCGATATTCGGGACGGGGCTGCCCATCGGGGCGAGGACAATCACCCTCGATGAAGCTGTGTTGACAGCACGCGCCAACAGCGTCGATGCGGCTGTGGCCCTCAACCAGTTGCGTACATCCTACTGGAGCTACCGGACTTACCGCGCCGATCTCCTGCCGGAGGTGAGCTTCAAGGCTACTATCCCTTCCTACCGGAAGAGTTACAGCGCCTACCAACTCGATGACGGCAGCTACACTTTCGTCCGAAACAACTTCATGCAGATGAACGGCGAGGTTTCCGTGAAACAGAATATCTGGTTCACGGGAGGCAGCCTCTCGCTAAATACATCGCTCGACTGGCTCCGCCAGCTCGGAGACGGTGCATCAAACCGTTTTATGTCTGTCCCCGTAGCGCTGACCCTCAACCAGCCTATCTTCGGAGTGAACCACGTGAAATGGAACCGACGCATCGAGCCTATCCGATACGAGGAGGCAAAGGCGCAGTTTTTCAGTTCCTCAGAGCAAGTGGCACTCAACGCCGTAGGATATTTCTTCGATCTTCTGATGGCAAAAGAGAACCTCGGAATAGCCCGGCAGAACTACGACAATTCAAAGAAACTTCATGAAGTGGCCATAGCGAAGCGCGAGATGGGACAGATCAGCCGCAACGACCTACTCCAGCTCGAGCTCAACCTTCTAAACGCGGAGTCTTCCCTCACCGACAGGGAGAGCAACTACCGTGCCGCTATGTTCGCCTTAAAGTCATTTCTCGACATCGAGGATGATGAAGACCTTGAGCCCGCCGTGCCCGAGGAAGTGCCTGCCGGAGAGCTGAGCTACGCTGACGTACTCGATAAGGCTCTCGAAAACAACTCATTCTCGCGTGAGATACGTCGCAGGCAGCTCGAAGCTGACTACGCTGTGGCCGTAGCGAAAGGCAACATGCGTCAGATCAATCTTTTCGCCCAGGTAGGCTACACCGGCACCGCCGACAACACCGGAGACGCCTACAGCCGTCTGAAAGACAACCAGGTGGTGGAATTGGGTTTCTCCATACCCATCCTCGACTGGGGCAAGAGGAAAGGTCAGGTAAAGGTAGCCGAGAACAACCGGAAAGTCGTAGAAAGCCGCATCCGCAAGGAGCAGATGGAGTTCAACCAGGACATATTCATCCTTGTGGAACGTTACAACAACCAGCGCCGTCAGCTTGAGATCGCGCAGCGTGCCGATACTATCGCAGCCGCCCGCTATCATACCAACCTCGAGACATTCATGGTAGGAAAGATCTCAACCCTCGACCTCAACGACTCACAGCTAAGCAAGGATGAAAGCCGGCAGGCCATGATCAACCAGATGTATCTCTACTGGCGCTACTACTATCAGATCCGTTCACTCACCCTCTGGGACTTCGCCACCGACTCCGGCATTGACACCGACGTCAAAACCATAATAGAGGGCAAATAGCCATGGGTGGGCGGTTTCCCAACCGCCCATACCCGCCAGAAAAATAGAAGGCAATTAGCCATGGGTGGGCGGTTTCCTAACCGCCCCTACCCGCCAGAAAAATAGAAGGCAATTAGCCATGGGTGGGCGGTTTCCTAACCGCCCCTACCCGGCCGAAAGTAACCAATAAAAGACCCGCCTCAGCTCGGAGAGCTGATATTGTGGCGAAACCCCGGGCTTCAGCCCGGGGATCCCCAACAAAAGCACAGTAGCCTCGGAGAGGCGCTTCATGGTAATATCTCCCCCAAAATTGTTATAACACTGATAACTCATCCCTAAATCTCCAATCCCTATGATCCTCGTAGTCGATGATGACAATTCCGTAAGAGTCTCCCTCAAGCTCCTTCTCAAACGCAACGGTTATGAGGTAGCGGCAGCCGCTACCCCGGCTGAGGCGATAGCTTTCGTCAGAAGCGCACGTCCCGACCTCGTGATCATGGACATGAACTACACGCGCACCACTACCGGCGAGGAGGGACTGACGCTGCTGAAGCAGATTAAGGTGTTTCATCCCGACGTCCCCGTCATCCTCATCACCGCATGGGGCAATATCCCGCTCGCGGTAGAAGGTATCCGCGCAGGGGCTTTCGACTTCATTACAAAGCCCTGGGACAACTATACGCTTCTCGGACGTATAGCCACTGCCTTATCGCTCTCGGCCAAGGGAGAGGCTGAGACTTCATCATCGTTCGACCGTTCGGCCATCATAGGGCGCGACCCGAAACTCCTGTCCGTGCTCGACACTATCGAGAGGGTTGCCTCCACCAATGCGCCGGTCCTCATCCTTGGAGAAAACGGCACCGGCAAGGAGCTCATAGCAGAGGCAATACACAGGAATTCGTCGCGACGCAACGGTCCGATGGTGAAGGTCAACCTCGGCGGTCTGTCGCAATCGCTATTCGAGAGTGAGATGTTCGGATATAGGAAAGGAGCCTTCACCGGAGCCGTCGCCGACCGCGAGGGTCGCTTCGCGGCTGCCGAAGGGGGCACTATCTTCCTCGACGAGATAGGCGACCTCGACATAAACTCACAGGTGAAACTGCTACGCGTGCTTCAGGAGCACACCTACGAACCCCTCGGAGATACCCGCACGCGCCGCGCCGACGTCAGGGTGGTGTGCGCCACCAACGCCGACCTTGCCGGGATGCTGAAAGAGGGCACATTTCGCGAAGATCTCTATTACCGCATCAACCTCATCACCGTCACCCTCCCCCCGCTCAGAGAGCGGAGAGACGATATCCCCCTTCTCGTCGACCATCTGCTCCGCAAGGTGTCGGCAGGCGCGGGAAGGGATGTTCCTGAAGTGACGGAGGAGGCGATGGAGCTCCTGAAGAGGCAGCCATGGCCGGGCAACATCCGACAGCTCGCCAACATCGTGGAGCGGACGCTTCTCGTCACTCCCGGCGACACTCTCGACGCCCGCGACTTCCAGGCCCAGGGCCTTTCACCCGACAAGAGTGCAGCCGCAAGTCCCGGAAGGCTTAAATCGAGAGAGAAGACTGAGATCGAGAACGCGCTGACGGAAAGCGGCGGCAATCTCACACGAGCCGCAGCCATCCTCGGCATCACCCGCCAGACCCTCTACCGGCGACTCGCGAAATACGACATCAAAATCTAACCCTGTCTATGCAATATTTTGTATTTTGTATTTGTGTCCGAGCTTCAGCTCGGTTAGATATAGAAATTTCTTAAGACTCAAGACTGAAGACTGAAGACTGAAGACTAACATGCGCATAAGCTGGATATTCTCGCTCATTGTCCTCCTCATTGTGGGAGCGGTGGTGGCGCTGATGCTTCTTGAGGCAGGCAGCATCGCATATAAGCTCGTGTGGGGGGTGGCACTGCTCGGAGTTTTGCTCCTCCTGCTCTTCTACCGCAACGTGATGCGCCCGCTGCGCACCATCGCCAACGGCATCGACCTCCTGCGGGCCCAGGACTTCAGCAGCCGCCTCTCACACGTAGGGCAGCGCGAGGCCGACAGGATAGTCGACATGTTCAACGGCATGATGGCCTCGCTCAAGCAGGAGCGTCTCAAGCTCCGCGAGCAGAATCACTTCCTCGACCTTCTCATCGACGTTTCCCCGATGGGCATCATAACGATAGGTGATGACGGAATCATCTCCGGAGGCAACAGGGCCGCCGCCCGTTTTCTTGACTTCGATACCGCCAGGGAAATGACCGGACTGAAGCCGGATGAGATACGCTCTACGCTCGGAAATGTCATATCCGGCCTTAAGGAACGGGAAGTGAGGGTGGTGCGTCTCAACGACTCGATGGTCTACCGGTGCTCACGGCTGGCGTTTATGGAAAGCGGGATAAGCCATCCTTTCTATCTGATCGAGAAACTTACCGACGAGGTGATGAAGGCGGAACGTAAATCGTATGAGAAGGTGATCCGCATGATGGCCCATGAGGTAAACAACTCCCTGGCCGGCATCATCTCCGTGATGGAGACCGCTGAGGAGGAGATAAGCGATCCTGACCTCTCGGAAGCGATACTGGCCTGCGAAGACCGATGCCGCGACATGGGAGCATTCATCACGAAATTCGCTTCGGCCGTCAAGATTCCTGAGCCGATGAGGATTAACGTCGATCTCACCGACCTCCTGCGGAGGCGGGCTCCTCTCTTCGAGAGCATCTGCACAGCCACCGGATCTACCCTCGCCATGGAACTTCCGGAAAGTGAAGTGTCGGTCTTCATAGATCCGGTGCTTATCGAACAGGTGGTCACCAATATAGTCAAGAACGCCGCGGAAAGTGCCGGAGAGGGGGGGAAGGTAGATATACACATCGAAGGCCCGGGCACCACTCTCGTCATAACCGACAACGGCCCCGGCATTAGCGCCGAAGCCGCCGACATGCTCTTCACTCCCTTCTTCACCACCAAGGAGACGGGCCACGGATTGGGACTGCTGTTTGTCAGCGAGGTGCTCAACTCCCACGGCTGCCGCTTCTCTCTCGAGACCTGCCCCGACTCCCTCACCCGATTCCGGATCCGCTTCTGACCCTATTTTCCCAATAATCTCTTTATCATCTCATAATTAGCGTCATACAATGTCTGCAGGGCCCGAGGAAATCTCGGCCCGAGTATCATCGCTCCGACCGTCATGCCTATAAGTATCTTGATCTCCACGCCATGATTAGGCCCGATGAACGCCGCCACCAGTCCCACCATGCTCATGAAGGCCACACAGACCACGAGCCCCAGCAAAGCCTTCAAATACTCCATCATATCAATTCCTCCTGTCATCAATTTACCAAATCATACTCAATCCCGACAAATCATGATTAATCAAGCTAAATCATGATTAATTCCACACTGCAAAATTAATAAAAAAACACTCCACTTCAAAAAATACTGTTGGCAACTTTGTTATAAAGGCGTATGGCCTCATATCTCATCGCACATTGGTCCATCATCACCGCATTCCTCTGTGGACTCCTGCTTGCAGCCCTGTCTGCATGGCTCGTCGTGTCATGGCGCCGGGGGAAGGCCCGCCGCAGCGGCAGGCGCGGCGAACGTATGGTTGCAAAAGAGCTGGGCAAACTGCGGAAGAAGGACTTCATCGTGCTCAACGACCTTATGCTGCCTGCTTCAAACGGACGCACCTCTCAGATCGACCACGTAGTGGTCTCGACACGCGGCATTTTCGTCATCGAGACCAAAAATCATGCGGGGCGCATCTCGGGCGCCGAACATGCCCAGTACTGGCAACAGCATCTTTCCTCACAGTCGCGCGGTTTCTACAATCCTCTGCTGCAGAACAGGAGCCATCTCCGGGCTGTAAGACGGCTTCTGCCGAAAGCCGATGCGGAACTCTTCTCCTCTATTGTGGTCTTCACCGAGGCATGGCGTCTCGACATCAAGGCAGAGGATATCATTATTGAGCGGTCTCTCTTGCCCGACAGGCATGTAAGACGGACGCTGATACCGGAAGAAGAGGTGAAGAAAAGGTGGTGGCGCCCGTGGCGCAGTCCTGTCGTGCTCGACGGGCATAAGATGGTGATGCGCATCGACGGGATGTTGCCTGAGATCAAGCGCCGTCCGCGTGTGCTGGAACGCGCCGCGGTCAGGGAACTGGCCGAAAAACTTCTATCTGCAAACATTACCGACCGGTCGGTGCGCAAGGATCACACCGAATATGCCAAGCGCACATCAAAAGACGTTTCGGACGACATCCGCAAAGGCAAATGTCCGAGATGCGGAGCGCAGCTGGTAGTGAGGAAAAGCGACAAAGGTGAATTCGCAGGGTGCTCCCGCTATCCCGCCTGCCGCTTCACCTGCTCCATCGACCGCCTCGCCCACTGACCTAATCCCATGGGTAGGCGGTTTCCCAACCGCCCAAGCTAAAGCAAATCCCGACCGCCTAAGTGCCGTCCGCCCCAACCGCCTAATAAATCAGGTCGGAGACCTGATGATCATGTCCAAACCCCAGACGAAGTCTGGGGTAGTCAGAACTTCAATCCTGTAGCCTCGGAGAGGCGCTTTATGGTAAAATTTCAGCCCGAACCTTAAAAGTGTAGGCGCAGAACTGATTCTCAGCGCAGAACTGACAGACTTCCACAGAA
>JAIECF010000006.1 GCA_029068655.1 Muribaculaceae bacterium
GCATCCAGATCTTATGGGTCGGCGGTTTCCCAACCGCCTCTTAGCCGTCCCACCCACACTATGGCGATTATATATATTATTCTTATACTTGCGCTCGGCGGTTGGGAAACCGCCGTCCCATATTTGAGTAAACCGAGCCGTGGCATGAGGCGTTATATCAGTGGAACCCTGAGTTCCTTTGTATTAATCTGGTTGCCATGAGTCCGGCCTCTTGGCAGGGATGATCTGGCACCGTAAAATTATAAAAAGAAATGATAAGACTAAATGTATCAATGATTGTGGAGACGAGTGAGAACCGCGAGAAACTCGTCGAGAAGGCAACTGAACTTGTAGAATTCTCTCTTCGAGACAAGGGTTGCATCGGTTATGACCTTTATAAGTCAACTACCAATGATGACCGCTATCTGATTATGGAGACATGGGCTTCTGAAGAAGATCTGAAGGCACATATGGCTTCCGACCACTTCAAGCGTCTCGTCCCCGAGATCGAGAAGTACTCAACAATGACTCTTGAGAAGTTCGACTTCTAAATGAGATTGGTGATTCAGAGGGTCAGCGAGGCTTCGGTGACTATTGGGGGAGAGCTTTTCAGCAGCATTGGAACGGGACTGATGGTGCTTGTAGGTATTGCGGAGGGTGACACTCCGGCAGACGTGGAGTGGCTTGCCGCCAAAACCGCTTCAATGCGGATATTCCCTGATGAGAACGGGGTTATGAACCGTTCGGTATTGGACGTTGGGGGAGATGTGTTGGCAGTGAGCCAGTTCACGCTAATGGCATCTACAAAGAAAGGTAATCGTCCGAGCTACATACATGCTGCCGGGCATGAACTGGCAGTTCCGATGTATGAGCTCTACTGCCAGAAACTGTCCCGGCTTTTAGACCGTGAGGTAAAGACCGGAATTTTCGGAGCAGATATGAAGGTGTCGCTCGTCAACGACGGCCCCGTGACGATTGTGATAGACTCAAGACTGAAGGAGTGATTCCTTTGAGAATCACTCCCTCATCTCAGTTTTTTGTCTGCTATTTATGGGGTGACGCACATGGGAAAAGTTTCCCGTTGTGAGAGTTGGCCGTGTTTTGTTGTGAGAGTTGGCCATGTTCTGTTGTGAGAGTTGGCTGTGTTTCATTCGGGCGTTTATAGTTGAATCATAAAGTTTTTGTGCATTTAAGGTATGGCGAGTCATTACTACAATTGACTGGGAATGTAGTCAGCGCACTCCGTGCGCGTCCCCGCGCGTCCTGCCTCTTACTTTTCCAGATATGACAAAATGCACATTTACTTTGTGTCAGACCTATAACTCACTTTCAAGTCCCGCACCCCATAGAAAATAACAAAGGGAGTGATTCAGAAAGGAATCACTCCCTCAGTCTACATGGTCAGTCGATGGTCAGTGTGTCTCCGTTACGCTTTATGTTGATTTGCTCGAATGTGTTGAGCTGGGAGATTACTTCATCGAGGGGCAGCGAGGGGTCGAGTCTGTAATAGAGGTGTAGGGCAGCCACTTCCTTGCTGTTGAATGTAACGTCTACTCCATATGTGGCGGATATGGCTTTCATTATGTCTTCCAGTGAAGAATCCTCGAACATTACCGGTTCGGTGACTGCCTTTATGCTATCCTGTGTCTCTGCCAGGCCTTCCTCCGGGATGACGGTTGAAACAGTGTTTGAATTAGATGTGGTTTCAACTGCGGGTTTTGAATCATTGCCCTTGACGGCGACTGTAATCGCGATTCCGGCGGCTATGGCTACCAGCGAAGTGCAGATGATTATGGCTATCGATGCCGCACGACTGCCTCGCCGGATGAATGGCCAAAGTTTACGCACTTTGTGCGTCTTTGTGAAGCTTTCCCATTCAGCATCCACATCTACTGTTTTGTCTGACTCTATGGCGGAATCGGTCTTGCATAGAAGGTGGTATATGTCGCGTGTCTCCGGATCGGAAAGGATCTCTTCCAATTGCGTTGACGTATATTTCCCGGGATGCTCCATTATGTCGAGCACGATGTCGTATCTGTAATCCTTGTTATCCATATTATCCATTGTTTATTAGCTTTTGTCTTATTGTTTTCAGTGCATTGCTTAGGTGGCAGTAGACGGCAGACTCGCTTATTTGCATGAGGTTGGCGATTTTAGAGAACTGCAGTCCATCTGAGAATCGAAGCTCCATCACTCTACGCGCCTGAGGCATAAGTTCTGACTGTATGAGGGCATATATCTTCGTTATTGTCTCTTCGTCTGGCCAGTCTTCCGTATTATACTCGTCATTCTCGATGAAATATCTGTTTTCTACACGTTGATGTATTCCACAATCGCGGATGTGGTTTAGACATCGGTTTTTGACGGCTCTCAGTAGATACGATTCAGTAACCGCACTGTCGGATGTGTTATCGAGCAGTGACGCGAAGACATCATGTACGATGTCGTGCGCGAGATCATCGTCGTGCAGGATCGCCACTGCAAATCGGTACATCCTTTCGTAGTTCGCTTTGAAAAGCTGTTCTATATCATTTCTGTTGTTCATATTCTATTCCCATAATTCTCTTTATGTCTTAGAAACATATTTTTGTATATGATATTATTTAAGTCTCGCTATTTCTAATTTATTGTTGTTCAAAGGTCAGAACATTAAAGGTGCGTAGCTTTCTCTGCGTCCTCCGGCCGATGCGCAGC
>JAIECF010000060.1 GCA_029068655.1 Muribaculaceae bacterium
GGTACAGGCTGGTACATATTCGTTCCCAAAAATGTAGTAATTTCAAATTATTCGTTTGAAAAAGTGTAGCAGAATCCTATTTATTCCCTTGAAAAAGTGTAGTGGATTCTTGTTTTTTCGCTCTAAAAAGTGTAAAACCGATTGGGGTTCTTGACTTGCTTCCATAATTAACATCTTAACTGGTTGAGTAGGGGTTGACAACTGGTTGACGACTAATAGTCTACTAGTTGAGTTGTCTCCACCTTTTATAGGATCATTTTGCCTATTTAGAAGGTCATTTCCTCCTTTTATTGGCTCATTTACAGAGTTATTCTGAATTTCTTCGCTGCCCGTGCATAGGCGTCCTCGCTGAACTCGCGGGAATGGGCCTCTGAGCCCGGTCTTTCTCGTCATTCTTATGAAAGGACTCTTTGGAGGTCGCGGACCGATAGACACGTAATAATGCCGATAACTCAGCTTTCACACGCGAAAGTTTAGTTAATGGTATGATAAGTTAATGGTATGATAAATGACGGTTATATGTTTGAATATGTCTTTTATTTTTAGCTGCTTATATGTTACAGTTTGCATCAATTTGAATTGTTAAAAGTTTAGTTAGATTCAACTTGTCCTATATAATATCAAAAAAGTCCTATCTTCAAGAGAAATTGTTTTGATAATTTTGTAGCCGTAAGTTCGACATGACTCATGTAACGCCGTTATGCATTACCATGATGTATCAACTTCCTTTAAAAAGGGATATGTTCCCGTGATTGAAACTAATTCGTGCACCTAACAAACTTTTTATACTAACCAAAATCATTTATCAGCATGAAAAAAATGAACTTCTCCAGGGTTGTGGCCGGATTCCTGATCACATTGATGTTCCTGGTGTCGGCATCATTATCGTATGCTCAGAATCCCACATCCATCAGCGGTATAGTTACCGATAAATCCGGTGAACCTCTGATTGGGGCTACAGTAGTAGTGAGGGGTACAAACCGTGCTACTGTAACAGATATTGATGGCGATTTCACTCTCAACGACATGAAGAAAGGAGATGTCATCGCAGTGAGTTATGTAGGGTTTGCCTCCCGTGACATCAAAATAGATGCCTTAGGAGAAAAACTCAACATTGTGCTTGAATCCAGTGTCTCCGATCTTGATGAGCTGGTGGTAGTTGGTTACGGCACTCAAAAGAAGGTGAATCTCACCGGGTCCGTATCAACAATCACCGCCGATGAACTCGCTTCCCGTCCGGTCAATAATACCTCTACGGCAATTGCCGGTCTTGCTCCGGGCATCAGCGTGATTCAGAACTCAGGTCGCCCCGGAGCAGGAGCTTCCGTGAAGATTCGTGGCACAGGTACTTTCTCAAGTGCCGGTAACGGACCTCTCGTGCTTATCGACGGAATTTCCGGGTCAATGGACGATGTCGATCCCTCCGCCATCAAGAGCATATCTATATTGAAGGATGCAGCCTCCGCTTCAATCTACGGTAACCGTGCAGCCAACGGTGTCATTCTTATAGAGACTAAAAGAGGAGCTGAGGGAAAAACCCGCGTAACCTATCACAACAACTTTGGCTGGCAACATGCAAGCGATCTTCCAGACTTTCTGCCTTCATGGGAGTATGCGACATATTATAACCTTGCTATGGAGCATATGGGTAATTCTCCGGCTTACTCGGAAGAGCAGATCGCAAAATACCGCGACGGCAGCGATCCGGATAATTATCCCAACTCCAACCATCTGAAATGGCTCCTCAACAGCGGCAGTGGCTTTCAGCAGCGGCATTCTGTAAGCGTATCCGGTGGAAATGGAAAGACACGCTACAATGTATCGTTAGGCTACAGTAAGCAGCACGGTCTCACAGCCAAGACAAACAATGAGCGTCTTACGGCCAATGTCTCTCTGGACGCCGACCTATATAAAGATCTGAAACTGCAGTTTGTGGCTAATGCCTACAGCAACAAATACAATGCACCCTACGGCTCGGGCGATATCCAAAGCATTATCGGGTATTCCGTGCGTGAGACTCCTGTTATTCCCGGCAAGAAAAGCGACGGTACTTTCGGCTATCAGGATGACTACTGCCCCGAAGGGTGGCTCGAGACAGAATCGTTCCAGACTCAGGTCCACCGAAATATCTCCTCCTCATTACAACTCGTATGGGCTACCCCGCTCAAGGGACTTTCTCTTACCGGTAAACTCGCGGCACAGTATTACACCTATGCCGACCAGACCTATAAGTCAACGGCAGAGTTCAGCGAATCAAAGAAAATATCTCCCGCGAATCTCGACCAATGGATGGGCAATACAGTCTACACCGATTCCGAACTGCTTGCCAACTACAAGGGAACTTTCGGTAAGAACGACCTGGCTATTCTCATAGGTTTTTCAGCAGAGAAGACAGACAGCCGCTCACTCTGGGGCGGACGCAATACATTCCCCAACGACGCCCTCTACGAACTTACAGCCGGTGATGCCGCCACAGCCGGCAACAGCTCGGGTCATGACGATTATTCCCTCCTGTCATGGTTTGGAAGAGTGAACTATACGTTTGACGACCGATATCTGATTGAAGCCAATGCACGCTACGACGGCAGCTCGCGTTTCGCGCCCGGCCATCGCTGGGGTTTCTTCCCCTCAGTCTCGGCAGGCTGGAGAATATCCGAAGAGTCATTCTGGACAGACAACCGTATCGCAGAGACAGTGAGCAACCTCAAGCTTCGCGTGTCATACGGCGTGCTCGGCAACCAGAATATCGGTAACTATCCCTATCAGCAGGTGTATAACTTAGGTTACACATATCCCTTGGGCAATACCTCATCCCTACAGCCGGGAGCGGCCATAGGCACATTCAACAACACTGATATCTCATGGGAGAAGACCCGCGTTACAGACGTTGGCCTAGACTTCGGTCTATTTAATCAGCGTCTTTCCGGAAGCGTGGATTATTTCTACAAATACACAAGCGACATTCTCGCGTCTCTTGAGCGTTCTATGGTAATGGGTTATGGCGTGGGGCAGTCTAATGTAGGCGCGGTTTCGAACCAGGGTGTCGAAATCAACCTCACATGGAACGGCAATATCGGCTCCGAATTCCGTTATACCATCTCTCCCAATTTTACCTATGTCAAGAATGCAGTGGAGAAACTTGCCAACGGAGCGAATGAGGAGATAAACTCAGGACGTATCGTAGGGCAGCCCTTGGGAATCATCTACGGATATCGCACCAACGGCCTCTTTGTAGACCAGGCGGAGATAGATGCCGCGGAAAACCAGATAATGGCTAAAAGTTCCCTTAAACCAGGCTACGTACGCTATCGCGACCTTGACGGCGACGGCAACGTGGATGCCGATCATGACCGTGAGGTGCTTGGATCGACGACCCCGAAATTCTACTACGGCATGACCGTAACGGCCCAGTATAAGGGTTTTGATTTCTCAGGAATGCTTCAGGGAGTGGGGGGCCACCAGCGTCTCATCGGCTCTTATATGGCATATGCTTTCTATAACGGCGGTCAGATACAACGTTGGCAGGCAGAAGGCTGCTGGACCACGGACAATCCCGATAAGTGGGCCGTCTATCCCCGACTTGAGACAGCCAACATGAACAACTCCAACTTCCAGACCTCCGACTATTGGACACGCGACGCCAGCTTCCTGCGCCTTAAGAATATCCAGATAGGATACACACTGCCACGCGAACTGACCCGAAAGATTCATATCGACACCTTGCGTTTCTACGTCAGCGGCGAGAACCTCCACACATGGAATAAATTCTATAGCGGCTGGGATCCGGAAAACGAGATCGGCACAGGTGATGCTCCCAACTACTACCCTATAGCGTCAACTTATTCATTCGGCTTAAACATAAATTTCTGATAAGACATGAGATTCTCAAATATAAAAAATATCTTCCTGGCAGCTATGAGCGCACTTATTTCCACAGGCTGCTCGGATTATCTTGACACCGCTCCCTACGCATCAATTTCCGATGCCAGTTTCTGGACAGGCGAAAGCGACGCGACACTCGCTCTTGTAGGCTGCTATCGTTCGGAGACGGGCTGGAGCCATGATGCTTTCGATACTCCTCAGGGCTTGATGTATCTTGACTTAGCTGCGGGTATGGGTAGCGAGAAAGAGAGCTTTACAACCAATATGGCCAGCGTGAACACTCTTGCCACAAACGGAAACATACAGTGGTATTGGGGCAATGCATACGTCCATATCGCACGTCATAATACTTTCCTTGAGAATATCGTCAACTGTCCGATGGATGAAAAGAAGAAAGCCGAGTTCATCGCAGAAGTCAAGACACTCCGCTCCTTCTTCCTCTATCAGCTTGCATTCTATTTCAAGGATGTCCCGATGCCTCTGAAACAGCTATCGCTGACTGAAGCCAATTCAATAGCCCAGACTCCTCAGGCGGAAGTCTACGACCAGGTGGAGAGAGACCTTCTCGAGTCTATTCCCAATCTGCCGATGACCCGTTCCGGCGATGAGTATGGCCGGATGACAGCGGCTGCCGCTCGCGCGATATTGGGCCGTATATATTTAGCGCGTGAGAAATGGACGGAGGCGGCCGACATACTTAAACCCATAATCGACAATGGAGCTTATCAGCTCGACCGCCGCAATGGGAATGAAAGCTATGAAAAACTGTTTCAGGTCGGTGGTGAATACAGCCCCGAGATGATATATGTGATAATGGGCATAAAGGATAAGTTCACAAGCAGCCGTAACATATATCTGTCGCCCGAGTGTCTTGGCGGATGGCATCAGTTTGCGATCTACAACGAACACATCAAATCTTATTTCTGTGCAGATGGTAAGACAATCGATGAGTCGCCTCTTTATGATGAAAATGATCCTTATATGAACCGAGACCAACGTCTCTATGCTTCGGTGTTCCTTCCTCCACTCGGATCATGGACCGGAACGGAGTTCAACGGGGTAACCTACGACTGCTACGGCGATGCATCTTCTGCCGACCGCTACAATAAGTTTACTCTTTTCAACGGATATTGTCCTAAGAAGGGACTCGACCCGAGTATAACTGAAGCGATGTGGAGCTGCTATACCCCAACTCCGATTATACGTTATGCCGAGATTCTACTTTCCTATCTTGAGGCTGTCAACGAGGGGGGACGCAGTATAACACAGGAGATTCTCGACCTTACGATCAACGATATCCGAGATCGTGTCAGTCTCCCCGGCTACTCTTCCTCAGATCTCGGTTCTCAGGCTGCAGTGCGCGCTGCTGTACGTGCGGAGCGCCGTGTGGAACTTGCTTTCGAGGGTCTGCATTATTTCGATATCCTGCGCTGGGGAACCGCAAAAGAGGAGCTTAACCATTATTTCACGGGTGTGAAGTTAAGCGATGACCCTGATGCACGCAACTATAAAGGCACCTCTCCAGTGGATGAAAATAACTACTATAAGTTTGAAGACCGTAAATGGGCCGACCACAACCGATATTGGCCTGTTCCTCAGTCCGAACGTAACATAAACCCAAATCTCAAGCAGAATGAGGGATATAACTAAAAAAACAGAGATTTTGTTATAATTGATTGATTGATAGTTTAGGATCTCTATGTAATCCTGTTCAAGCCCTCTCCGCATGTTATCAGCGGAGAGGGCTTTTACTACAATGTGCCTCTATACTATTAGATATAATTCAATGTTACAGATTAAAGCATTTGTCAAATTTGTCCTATTTTTAACGCAAATTATCCTATATACAATATCATAATTATTGATAATTTTGTATTCGAACATCTAACCTTTCAAACTATTTATACACAATGAACTTCAAACCTGTTTTATTATTCTTGGCTTCCACTTGTCTCGTATCTTCTGCACAGGAGTATCAAGTTACTGTGAGCGAGCGAAACGAGCCGATGGCTGCCGGGAAATATGCACCGACATGGGAATCATTAAGTCAATATGAAGTGCCTGACTGGTTTCGTGATGCCAAGTTCGGTATATGGGCCCATTGGGGACCCCAATGCGTGGAGGGTAGCGGAGACTGGATGGCACGCTCCCTTTATATTGAGGATTCCAATGAATATAATCATCACGTGAAGAATTACGGACATCCATCTGAATTTGGATTCAAAGACGTGCTGCCTCTGTTCAAAGCTGAAAACTGGGATCCGGACTATCTCGTGGGACTTTACAAGAAAATCGGTGCGAAGTATTTCTTCGCCCTCGGCAACCACCACGACAACTACGACCTCTGGGACAGTAAATATCAGGAATGGAACTCTCGGAACATAGGGCCTAACAAGGATATTCTCGAAGGTTGGGCGAATGCCTGTAAAAAACATGAGATGCCTTTCGGCATCAGTCTTCACGCCGACCATGCATGGAGCTGGTATGAGCCGTCACGCCGCTACGACCGTAAGGGTGACAAAGCTGGAGTACCTTATGACGGACGAATTACCAAAGAGGACGGCAAGGGCAAATGGTGGGATGGTCTTGATCCTCAGAAGCTTTATGCCCAGGACCATCCTGACAGCTACGGCACATGGGCCGACGGTATGATTCACAGCCAATGGGCATGGGGTAACGGAGTGGCGTTGCCTTCTCAGGAATACGTGACTAATTTCTATGACCGCACTCTCGATGTGATCAACAGATATAATCCGGACCTTCTTTATTTCGATGTTACCGGTGTGCCCTTCTATCCTATCAGCGATGCTGGTCTCAAGATCGCTGCACATTTCTACAATCATAACCTTGCAGAAAATGGTCGGAAAGATTTCTCTGCAGTGATGTTCGGAAAAATACTCGACGACCGTCAGAAAGAAGCACTCGTATGGGATGTGGAACGTGGTGCCCCGAATAATATTCCTGAAAAGCCTTGGCAAACTTGTACCTGTATTGGCGGTTGGCATTATAACGATGAAATCTATAAAAATAACTGGTATAAATCTGCGGCTCAGGTCGTGAAGATGTTGGCTGATGTGGTGAGTAAGAACGGTAACCTTCTTCTGAGTATCCCTCTGCGCGCCGACGGCACATTCGATGAGAAAGAGGAGGAGATCATCAATGGAATAGGCGACTGGATGGCTGTTAACAGCGAGGCGATCTACTCAACCCGTCCTTGGCATGTCTTCGGTGAAGGACCTATAGCCGATTCAGACATAAAACTGAATGCTCAGGGATTTAACGAGGGTGCATACACTAAGGCTACCTCTGAGGAGATCCGCTTCACTCAGACTCCGAAGCATCTTTACGCCATATCGCTTGCATGGCCTGAAGACGGGGAGATCATAGTAAAGTCTTTGGCTGAAGGTTCTGACTATCATAATAAAAAGATTGGTAATGTAGAACTCCTCGGCTATGGAAAAGTGAAATTCACACGCGATGCCGAAGGCCTGAAGGTGAAGCTTCCGGCCGACGCTCAAAAATCCGTCGCCCCGGTGCTCCGAATCCGCAAATAAAAACTCCCGCATAACTACCTGGCCTAAACTTTTTTATCAAATATTATTTTGGTATGCAGATTAGTAATTTTCTCATGCTGAATGTAGGATATGCCGAACATAAGGGAGATTGGAACTATCGCAATGTCAATAGTCCGTTTGCAAGGATCTATTACGTAGTAGCCGGGTCTGGGCAAATTGTAATGGGAGATAAAAGACATATGCTCCTTCCGGGACATATGTATATGATACCTCCTTTCACGACTCATACAGATTTCTGCGAGGGGCACTTTGCCCATTATTACCTTCATATATATGAGGAGACGTCCTCCGGTGAGGATATTATATCAGCCTACGATTTTCCATTTGAAATAAAGGGTAGGGAGATCGACAGAGAACTGTTTTCCATCCTTGTGGAGAGCAACAAGGAAATGACCTTGAAATCAAGCGATCCAAGAACATATGATGATGAAACTTCTCTGATAGAATGCGTGAAGTTCAACAGAGGGCGTCCTTTATATCTCAGAATGGAGTCTATGGGTATTGTCTCATGGTTCATAGGACGGTTCATAAAGGATGCCCGTCCTAAATACATGGTGTCAGATGAACGTATACGCACTGCGTTGAAGATGATCAATTCAATGATATCGGAATTAGTCGGCGTAGAACAGCTGTCGGAGGAGGCTCGTATGTCGACCGGGCATTTCATACGTCTTTTCAAGGAGGAGCTGGGATGTACGCCGATGCAGTTTATCATAGAGCGGAAGATGATGAGGGCAAAGATGATGCTGGTATCGGAGTCGCTCATGATGAAAGAGATTGCCTATAGTCTCGGTTATGAAGATGTGTCATACTTCACACGCCTTTTCAAAAAACACGTCGGCATCACTCCGAGCCAGTACCGTCAGGCCTACAACTCCCAGACACCGTCTATTTCTGAATAATACATTCGGAATAGTAAGTAAAGATAAGAAGCAAAAGTCCTCAGGGGTCCTTGACGGCCTTGAGGACTTTTTTTTTCATTATTCAAAAAAATTCACTATCTTTGTCCTCTATGAAGGATTTCACTGAAGAAGACATCGAGAAAATCGAAAATATGGCCGACAGCGATGATGCCGCCGGTGCCCGGATAGAGATTGCCGACCTGCATCCGGCAGACATCGCAGAACTTCTGCGAAAGCTCAACATAAAGCAGGCGGAATGGCTATTCAACCTTATCGATGATAAGGAGAAGAAGGCCGACGTGCTCATGGAGCTCGATGAGGAAGACCGTAAGAAGCTCATCGAGCACATGGAGCCGGAACAGATCGGCGAGTTCATCGACGAACTCGACACCGATGACGCTGTCGACCTCATCCAGGAGCTCGACGAGGAAGACCGTGAGGAAGTCATCCAGCACATCGATGATATGGAGCAGGCAGGCGATATCGTCGACCTTCTGCAGTATGACGAAGATACTGCCGGCGGCCTTATGGGCACCGAGTATATCGCAGTCAACGAGAACTGGTCAATGCCGGAATGCCTCAAGGAGATGCGTCGTCAGGCCGCCGATCTCGATGAGATCTACTACGTCTATGTGGTCGACGATGACAACCGTCTGAAAGGAATCCTTCCCCTTAAGAAGATGATCACGGACCCGTCCGTATCGAAGATAAAGCACGTCATGCAGTCGGATCCGGTGAAGGTGCATACAGACACACCCATCGACGAGGTGGCCATCGACTTCGAGAAATACGACCTTGTGGCGATGCCCGTAGTAGACTCCATCGGCCGTCTCGCCGGACAGATCACCGTCGACGACATCATGGACGAGGTGCGTGAACAGTCGGAACGTGACTATCAGTTAGCATCAGGTATCTCCTCCGATGTCGATGTCGATGACTCCGTCTTCGCCCAGACAAAAGCCCGAATTCCCTGGCTGCTCATAGGCATCATCGGCGGTATAATAAACTCGGTCATCCTTACAGGTTTCGAGGCGCAGATAGCGGCTGTAACGGCACTTGCCATATTTATCCCTCTTATCGGAGGTACAGGCGGTAACGTCGGTGTGCAGGCATCGGCCATCGTGGTGCAGGGCCTCGCCAACGGACGTCTGGAGATAAAGGATGCCTGGAAGCAGATCGGGCGTGAGGTGCTGGTAGCTCTGCTCAACGCGGTGGTCATAAGCGGCGTGGTACTGGTATATGTGCTGTTCACTCAGCCCCATATGTATGCGGTCTCGTTTGCCGTCGCGGCATCCCTCTTCTGCGTGGTGATATTCGCTACGGTATTCGGCACTTTTGTGCCCCTTACACTCGAGAAGATGAAGATCAATCCCGCACTTGCCACGGGTCCCTTCATCCAGATCATGAACGACGTGGTAGGCCTTCTGATCTACGTCGCCATGTCAACCTGGATGCTCTCACTCTTCCCCCTCTCCAATAATACATAATTCATAGTTATTCCGATGTCCCGGTTTGTTTCGGTGGCAGAGCCTATGGCTCGGCTCCTTCTGAAGACTGAAGACTAAAGACTGAAGACTTAAAAAACAATGGCCAAAATAGTAGAGACTCCTCTGATGAAGCAGTATTTCGAGATGAAGAAGAAGCATCCCGACGCCATACTGCTCTTCCGTGTGGGCGACTTTTACGAGACTTTCTCCGATGATGCCATCGAGGCAAGCTCAATACTCGGCATCACCCTGACACGCCGTGCCAACGGTTCCGCTCAGTCGGTGGAGCTCGCCGGTTTTCCCCATCATGCCCTCGACACATATCTTCCGAAACTCGTGAGGGCCGGAAAGCGGGTGGCCATATGCGAGCAGCTTGAGGATCCTAAGCTTACCAAGAAACTTGTGAAGCGCGGCATCACCGAACTCGTCACTCCCGGTGTCAACACCAACGACGCATCCATGGATGGAGCCGAAAAGAATTTTCTCGCAGGAGTGCATTTCCAGCGTACGGGCAAGGGGAAGCCTGTAAGGGCCGGCATCGCCTTTCTCGACATCACTACAGGTGAGTTCCTCGCCGCAGAGACCGCGCCGGAGGAAATAGACAAACTTCTCTCGGCCTTCGCTCCAAAGGAACTACTCCGGATGAATGGCACGCGCGAGCTTTGCTCCGAGCTAATCTCATGGAAATGCCCCGTCTTTGATATGGAAGACTGGGTATATACGGAGGATTCGGCCCGGGAGCGTCTTCTCAAGCAGTTCCAGACAGCCACGCTCAAGGGCTTCGGCCTCGACGACATGCCTCTTGCACTCATAGCCGCCGGTAGCCTTCTCTACTATCTCGACATAACAGGCCATACCAACACATCGCATATCACCGTGCTTTCGCGCATCGACAGCGACCGCTTCCTGCGCATGGATCCCTTCACTCTCCGCAATCTTGAACTTACTTCGTCGGCATCCGGAGCGAAGGGAATCACACTCTTCAGTGTACTGAATCACACGGTGACCCCTATGGGAGCACGTCTGCTCGCCACCAACCTTGCATTCCCGCTTCTTGATGTGGCGAAGATCAATGAGAGGCATGCTATGGTGGATTTTTTCTTCCGCGACACTGACCGTCGCGACTATACACGCAGCTGTCTTCAGGCTATCGGTGACATGCAGCGCATGATAGGCAAGACTTCCAACCGCCGCGCTCAGCCGCGCGATCTTCTCTCGCTTGCCACCTCGATGGAGGGATGCATGCGCCTGAAGAAGTCGCTTTCAGGATCAGACTCTCCGGAGATGGTGAGGATAGCCGGGGAAATGCAGCCCCTCGACCAATACATAGGGCTGATCAGAGCTACAATCGCTCCCGATGCTCCCGCGTTGTTGAGTAAGGGTGGCTGCATCGCCGAGGGGGTGTCGAAGGAACTCGACGAATACCGCGGACTGCATAAGAACGCGCGTGCCTCGCTCGACGCCATCTGTACCCGTGAGATAGAGCGCACCGGCATCACTTCGCTCAAGATAAGCTACAACAACGTATTCGGCTATTATATAGAAGTGCGCAATACTCATAAGGACAAGGTGCCCGAGGAGTGGATAAGGAAACAGACACTCGTCAACGCCGAACGTTACATAACAGAGGAACTTAAGGATTTTGAGCAGAAGATACTGACTGCCTCCGACCGAATAGCGCAGATCGAGGGGGAGATCTACGCCCGTCTTCTCGACCATCTTGCGCAGGCGTGCGCCCCGATGCAGAAGAGCGCCAATGCGGCGGCGGAGATAGACTTCATATTGAGCATGGCCGATGCAGCGGCTGACAATGGTTATGTGCGTCCTGTAGTGGATGAGTCCACATCCCTTGAGATAATCGAGGGACGCCATCCCGTGATTGAGAAGCGTCTTCCGCCCGGCGAACCTTATATCTCCAATACTGTGCGTCTCGACTGCGACCGCAACCAGATACTTATGATCACCGGCCCCAACATGAGTGGTAAGTCGGCGCTTCTGCGCCAGACTGCCCTTATCGTGATTATGGCGCAGATGGGTTCTTTTGTCCCTGCCGAGTCGGCGAGGATCGGTATTGTCGACAAAATTTTTACCCGTGTGGGAGCGAGCGACAACATAGCCTCGGGCGAATCCACCTTCATGGTGGAGATGAGTGAGGCCGCCTCCATACTCAACAATATGAGCAGCCGCTCGCTGATTCTATTCGATGAGCTTGGACGCGGCACTTCCACTTACGACGGCATTTCTATAGCGTGGTCAATAGTGGAGCATATCCATGAAAACGGCCGCTTTGCACCTAAGACACTCTTCGCCACCCATTATCATGAGCTCAACGAGATGGAAAAATCGTTTAATCGGATCCATAACTGGAGCGTGTCGGTGAAGGAGATAAAAGGGAAGGTGGTGTTCCTTCGTAAGCTCGTCAAGGGTGGATCGGAGCATTCTTTCGGTATCCATGTAGCTAAACTGGCGGGTATGCCCCCTTCTATTGTCAGGCGTGCCGACCAGGTGCTGGAGCGTCTGGAATCCGCAGCCCGCAACGCCGACAATAAAGGGGTCGACAGTGTGGCGAAAGGAAAACTCGGCGAGATAGCGGGTCAGCGCGATGGCTACCAGCTCAGTTTCTTTCAGCTCGACGATCCTATGCTGAGCCAGATACGCGACCGCATCCTCACCCTCGACATCGACAATCTCACACCTCTGCAGTCGCTGACCGTGCTCCATGACCTCAAATCCCTCCTTACCGGAAAGTAAAATACAGCTCGGGGAGCTGTTATTATGTTGTAACCCCTGACAGGAAAATAAAACACAGCTCGGAGAGCTGTTATTATGTTGAAACCCCAGGCTTCAGCCTGGGGAAAATGTCAAAAGCACAGTAGCCTCGGAGAGGCTATTTGTGATATTGTCTTAAATATGATGTATTAAGCTATGGTATCTATTTTATTGGCTCTTTCTTCATTACTCGGCTACGTAGACACCCGTGTAGGTACGGCCGAGGCTACAACAATGACTGCCGGACTTTTCGGCAAGGGCTCCGAGGAGCACGGGCAGACTGTTCCTGCCGTCTGTGTGCCCCACGGTATGACGCTGTGGACTCCGCAGACCCGCGATACGGAGGAAAAATGTATCGCTCCATATTATTATGCCGACACGGATCTTCAGGGATTCCGCGCGAGCCACTGGATATCCGGTGGCTGCACGCAGGATTATGGAAGCGTATCTCTCGCTGCCTTGGACGGTGATCTGCGCACGTCTCCTCTTTCCCGCGCTACGCGCCTTGACAGGGAGTCGGAGACGGCACGCCCTGACTATTACTCCGTTTCCCTTCCCGATGAGAGCCTGAAAGCTGAGATGACGGGACTTTCACGTGCCGGAATATTCCGCTTCACATACGATACTGACGGCATAGGCCATCTTGTGGTCAATCCTAATACTGATGAAGGCGCGGGTTGGATAGAGATCGACACTATCAGGCGTGAGATACGCGGATGCAATCCGGTCCATCGTATCTATCAGGGTTGGGGTGAGCCCGCCGGTTTCTCGGGTTGGTTTGTTGTAAGATATCCTGAGGATCTTGATGTGGTGTCTGCAGGAGTATTCCGGGGAGACGAGGTGTATGAAGGCTCATCGAAGGCAGAAGGTTCTCCCGGCATAGGAGGATACGTTTCATTTAAGCGTAAAAAGGATGTTCCCGTGACGGTGAAGGTCGGCAATAGTTTCACGTCGCTTGATGGTGCCCGGCTGAATCTTGACAGCGAGATACAGGGATGGGATTTTGATGCCGTACGTGCCCTCACTGCTAAAACATGGGATTCTCATCTTGGAAAAATAGAGGTGGAAGGTGGCTCTGATGAGGATAAGGGAAAGTTCTATGGATCTCTCTACCGTGCATCGCTCCTTCCTCGTGTTGTGAGCGATGTCGATGGAAGCTATGTGTCATTTGCCGGGTCCGGCGACCATCCTTCAGAAATAATGAAGATGGAGCCTGGACGCGACTATTACGACGACTATTCGATGTGGGATACCTATCGTGCTGAGCATCCGCTTATCACGATACTCGACACTAAGCGAAGTGCCGACATGATGTATTCGCTCGTCTTGAAAGCCCGTCAGGGTGAGTGGATGCCGATTTTCCCCTGTTGGGGCAGTTATACGGCCGCCATGATCGGCGACCATTGCTCCGCCGCGATAGCCGATGCCGCCGCGAAAGGAGTGACTGATTTTCCGATGGAAGAGGCTTACGCATATCTTCGGAAGAATGCCTTTGAGTCTCCTGCCTCCCGTCAGGAGTATGTCGATGGTAAAGGACGTCGTGCCCTTGAGTCTTATCTGAAATATGGATACATTCCACTTGAGGATGGGGTAGAGGATGCTTTCCACAAGAAGGAGCAGACCTCCCGCACCCTCGAATATGCTTTCGATGACTTCGCCCTTTCCCGTCTGGCACGACAGTTAGGTCATGATGAGGATGCGGAGGTTCTTGAGAAACGTTCGCAAAACTACCGCAACGTGATAGATCCGAAGGTTGGATACGCCAACGGACGCCATGCTGACGGCACTTGGGCCGACAGTATAAATCCTTTTACTTTCAATCCGTTTATAACTGAGGGAGCTCCTTGTCATTATACTTGGTATGTGCCTCACGATCCGGAAGGTCTCATTGATATTCTTGGAGGAAAGGAAATGGTGGAGGCAAAACTCGATTCGCTCTTTGAACTGAAACGTTACTGGCACGGCAACGAGCCATGCCATCAGATCGTGTATCTGTATGATGCAGTTGATCGTCCTGATAAGGCTGCCAAATGGATCAGGCATATTATGGATACTGAATATAAGGATATCCCCGGAGGCCTTTCGGGCAATGACGATGCCGGCCAGATGTCCGCTTGGTATGTCTTTTCCGCGATGGGATTCTATCCCGTCTGCCCCGGTCTTCCCGAATACTGGCTCGGTGCTCCCCTCTTCGACAAAGTGACTATCCATACAGGGTCCGACACCTCCTTCACTATTGAGAAGTCTGGCTCTGACGGTGCTCCGCGTCTCAATGGACATCCCCTCGACAGCTACCGCCTCCCCCACTCGGCGCTGACATCCGGCTCCACCCTCCGTTTCTGATCAGTATTTCAGGTCTTTCCCCTGAAATATGTGGAAATTCTTTGGGAACTGACTAAAATATCATTATCTTTGCATATGATTTTTCAAAATATCATATTTTGAAAAATCATAATAAATGTTAAAAGCAGAGGATATATGGAATTTGTAGACAGAAAGAAGGAAATTCTACGGTTGAGAAGGGCCTTGGAGTCAGAAAAGAAGCGCTTCATCGTCATTTAAAGGGATTTCAATATCCGGGTCGGTTCTGTATGGGAACGTTCAAGCGCGCAGGCTGTATCGCTCCGCAACCTTTTCGGAAAGGATTGGGGGATTGCCTCACGATGGTGGGGTAATGTGCCGGTAAGGAATGTAGAAGGTAAGGTGTCCGGTGGCGAGGAGATAGAACTCGACGTGGTTGCAGCCAGCGAAGATGGAAGGTCTCTGCTGATAGGGGAGTGCAAATGGAATGCCCCGGATTTTGCCGACCGACTTCTGAGGGTCATGAAGGCAAAGGTAGCTGCTATCCCTCAATTTTCAAAGTATGAAGTCGAGTATGTGCTGTTCCTGCGGGAGCATCCCATTGATGCGGATACCTTGGATGATCTTGGCGTCCATGTTCTATATCCCGAAGATGTCATCTCCTTGCTTTAAAGACTTTCTTGATTGTACGGGAGGACCTTTTCTAATTTTATACGGTAAATTGTGCCTCAGATAAGATTCTGATGGTGAATGGTTCTTTTGATTGTACTGTCTGAAACAAAATCGAGATAATCATCGTTACATATAAGGATATGCCGTCTTTTTCGTTGACGACGTAGCATGACAACAGATACTTATAGTAGCGTAAAAAGCATGGATTCTAATCTTAAACTGACTTTAGCGGCCGGAATAGCAGTCTTATTTATGCTGGCCGGATGCTCAAACGATGATGTTTCCCCTATAGAGAACATCACTATTGTGGAGGAAGGTGGCATAAAACCTGCCCCGAAAGCGGAAAGCACTCAGCCTACAGCGATCCTCGGCACAGGAGGTTCGATATCCGGGTTGCTTTCACAGACATTCACGAATATAGTGGAGCCGCAAAAGGCAAAGCATGTGATTGTGGCTTGCGCTGATCTTGATACATACGAGGAGGAACTTGTAGCCGCATATCAGCGAGGCATCGTGATCACCGTCGTAGATCCCGTAGGCTCCAAGCTTGAAGATTGGTGCGCGGCTAAGGGAATAGTATATACAGGCGACCCTTCGACCGCCGATCGCTCCACTTTGATAAGCTTCAACCGCAAGGCAGTGTCGATAAGCGTACAGAAGAAAAAAGACAAGGGAGAGATTGTTGAGGAAGACGAGGTGCCTCTCGTGATCTTCACCGATTGGCTGGATGATATACTTAAGACAACTCTTAAAGGTCCCGACTACAGAAGCAAGGATATAAAGAAGCGTTTTGATCCGCAACATGCCAGCCATATCTTCCCGATAGATATTCCGGTGGAATATATAAAGGAAAGTGGATGGGGTATTCCGGAAAATGTCTCGCTCAATACTACAGCTGAGCTAAAATGTGACATATATCCGATGCATTCTTTTGCTGACAATACTTCCTTTACAGGCGACATCTATGCCGTAGAGGCAGAGCTGACCATCCACAACGGCAACCTCTACAATGGTAAATGGCAGTATTCACAGGGGGGAAAACTCTATGATGTCAGTGGATTCCATCTCTCCGACTGCAACTTTGCGCTAAGTCTCTATGAGCGTGAGGGTTCAGTAATGGCTCATTCAGACAAACATATTTTCGCTGCCGGTCCTGCTCCTGCGTCTACTGAAGCGTCGTCTTCATGCCAGACGGGATTAGAATGGAATTTCGACGGATGGCTTACCGGAGGAAACGGTCTTGAATCATCTACTCCCACACCCCTTCAGGAAGGCGGATGGGTCTGGAACAATCTGGACGCCGCCGATTCTACAGCATTCAGCATAAATACTCAGACAGAGGGTGGTAGCGTAACATGGACTCTTGTAGTTCCCGAAGAAAGTGAAGGTGCATCATCGGGCGAACTTACATTCCGCTGCTCATGGATATGGGAAGTTCCGCAGGCCGTTGATGACTCCACGGACCGTTATTATATGAATGTCTACCTGAAGCCCAACTACCGTTGGTCTCGCATCGCATCGGCAGGATCCCGCATAGAGGAAAAGACAGTGGCTCCGTCATTGATTTCCGCATGCTTCATGCTTATACCTCCCTCCCGCACCGAAGGCCAGCGTGTCAACATGTAGGATAATTCACACTAAAAAATAAGGACGCTCCACTCGGGGCGTCCTTTTCTATTCAATATCTTTAACTTGTGCGTAGCCGATTATGCATTGTGCATTATGAATTATGCATTAATGAGGGCTTCAACGTCGGCGATGGTTCCGGAGAAGGGGCCCTTCGAGCCGAGCTTGATGCTGCACATAGCGGCGGCAAAGGCTCCTGCTTCTTCGTAGGAGGCTCCACGACTTCTCTTATACAGGTAGCCGGCCATATATGTGTCTCCGCATCCTGTAGCGTCCACAAGGTCTTTGGCCGGATATGCAGGTATCTTGTGGAACTCTCCGTCGGCATATATCAGCGAACCCTTGTCGCCGAGCGTCAGCACCACTTCCTTCACTCCCCAGTCTGCAAGCATCTTCGCTGCCTCATAGGGATCGGAGGTGCCGGTCAGTGTCTCCATCTCCATCTCGTTGGCCTTGAGTATCCCGATGTAGGGGAGGGCTTTCAGTTTGTCTTCGTAGTCTACCGCCACTACCTGCTCTCCCTCCACCTTGCGGAGATAGCCCTGGACATCCACGGAAACGATGCCTTTCGTGCTCAGGTATTTGATGGTGTCAAGGTCGAAGTCATCTGCCAAGAGTGTGCCGAGGTGGATGATGTTTGCCTCCACATTCTTTAGGTTATCCTTTGTGAAGGGATCCGCTTTGGCAAGTACACGCTGCTTGCGTTCGTTCATATCCTCGCCGTATTTATTCTCGAAATATACGGAGTTTTTTGAGACAATTGCCTCCACGTCGATGCCGTCGGCTCGCAGTTTGTCCACCTCCTTCATTTCGCTGGCCGCGAGCGAGGTGACGAGACGGAAATCCTCAAGATCTATGTTCTTGAGGGCGTTGGCGAAGTAATATGCTGTGCCACCCGGCATATAGGCCGTGAAGCGGGGAGTAATGACTTTGTCGAGGGTTATATGTCCGATGCAGGTAAGTTTCATAGTTAATTCATAATTCTTAATTCATAATGCATAATCTTAACCAAATCATAATGCATAATTCATAATTGACCATATTTCTACGTTTAATTTAATTTTAATTCATTGCGTAGCTAATTATGCATTCTGCATTGTGAATTATGCATTTGCCGTAGGGCATAGATCAGTACGAAGGCGTAGCCTATGGCGGGAATGATGAAGGCTGTCGACATGGAGGTAAGGTCGGCCATACGCCCCATGAGGAGTGTACCGACAGCTCCGCCGATCGGGGTCATCATCAGGAAGGAGGATGCTATCTTTACGTTGTGTCCCTGCGCTCCTACGATGGTGATTGCAAAGATTGTCGGGAACATGATGGCCTCGAAGGCGTAGCACATGAAGACTCCGGCACGCGACACCCACCCGATATTCAGCACTACGAGCAAAGCCCCGATCACTGTCAGTAGTCCGCAGACAACGAGTACCTTTTCCGACGCTACCTTGCTCATCACCCAGCTTCCTACGATACGCGCCAGCATGAACAGTCCGAGGGCGCCGAAGGAGAGCACTACGGAGGCGGTGGTCTTGTCCATCCATCCGTCGGCGGTAGCGTAGTTGATGAAAAGGCTGTTGATCGATATCTCCGCTATCTCGTAGAAGAAGAGCGCTATCACTCCAAAGCGGAATGTCGGGTTGCTCCATAGTCCTTTGATTGTTGCTCCCAGTCCTTCGTCAGCGGCCGGGGTCTGGGCGTCATCACTGCCTGTGATCTCCGGAAGTTTCACTCGTGAGAATATAAGCGCCGCTATCAGGACGGCTACGCCCATGATGCCGTAGGGAACCGATACGCTGCTTTCGGGTGTTGAGAATAGGAATCCTCCTACTATGACGGGAGCAAGTATACAGCCGAGACCGTTGAACGACTGAGCAAGGTTCAGTCGGCTTGCTGCGGTCTCCTTCTCGCCGAGTTCCGTGGCATATGGGTTGGCGGCTGTCTCGAGTATCACGAGGCCGCACCCGATGATGAAGAGGGCGAGGAGAAACATTCCGAACGACATCATCGACTCTCCCGGTATGAACAGGAGCGCACCGAGCGCGAAGAGCAGAAGACCCGTCACCACTCCCTTTCTGTAGCCGAGGCGCGTGATGAGAATGCCTGCCGGAAGCGCCATGAGGAAGTAGCCGAGATATGTTGTGGCTTGAATCAGCGCAGACTGGCCGATGGAGATGTGGAGCATCTCCTGGAAATGCTTGTTGAGTACGTCGAGGATAGCCCGCGCGAAGCCCCACATGAAGAAGAGGCTCGTGATTAGCACGAAAGGTATTAGATATTTCTTAGAGACTAATCTTCCCATGATGTTTCTATAATTTAGAATTTTTAATATTGAGGATAAAGATGCATATCCTGAATATTCTGCAAAATTAGTAAAAAAAACTTATATAACAAAAGGGAAAAGTGTATAGTCTGTCTTCAAGTCTCTAAATATTAGGATAAAAGTTATGATTTTTCATAGCATCATATTTTAAGAATCATAACGTTTGTTAAAATATATTTATATTTGTAAAATAGGCTGTTTCCATCTGGTAGCAGCCTGTATTTCGACCATCGGAAAGTATCACATTATATTTCATAAGCTATTCCCGATTGTGGCTATAATACAACAGAGGCAAACACCTTGAGTAAAGGATATCGTTTTCGGACAGCAGAGAGACTATTGATCGGGATGCATTGAGTCGATTATGTCTTCAGGAAATAGAATGCGGATGTCTGTTTCTTCATCTTTCGGTCTGTGTTTTAGAAAGAGTACGGTAATGATTTCCTTGTCATGTGCGAATGGAAGATACATAGCTTTCTCTTTTATTTTGCGGTGCAGTTCAGATGCGATCTCCGGATTAGTCCATTTACATTCACCCACGAGCAAGGCTTTTCCGTCGGTAGATTCCGCCATTACATCGAATTCCATTTCTTGAAACTTACCTTTCTCTTTCGCAGGGATAGATCCCCACCAACGTGAGGCTTCTTTCCATCGGAACCCCAATAATTTGTTGCCGCTGACAGCCTCACGACAAAGATTTTCCCAATGTCGCGCTACATATTCTGAAAATGCATCATCAATTTCCTCCATCACTATGTTTTTCCTCCCGCGAGCGAGAGAAGACATATTGGTTAGAATGAAGGTATAGTAAAAGTCCATCATAGGGTCGTTGATACGATATATTCCCCGTTTAGACTTTTTTGGACTTTCCCCGAAAGGAATTTCTCTTCTGATATACGACATTTGGATGAGTTTGTCAAGAGGAGCGGAAAGGGATGTAGCTTCCCTTCTCATCCTGGCAGATATCTCGGAAAGACGATTCGCTCCCCCGGCTATCACGGCCATTAAGGATTCGGATTGCACAGAGGCTTTCATATTGTCGAGAAAGAGTTTTCTGGGCTCATCATACAATACAGTCGTAGGACCAAGCAACATTCCTTTGATTGCTTCCCTTAGCGAATTATATTCTTCCCGTAATTCCCAATATCTTGGCACTCCCCCCCATACACTGAATTCCTCTATTGTCTCGATAGGGGATAGATGAAGAGCTTCTTTCAAATATGGTAATGGAATAGGTCGGATATCAAGAATAGCATCAGCACGACCGTATAGAGGTTCACTCTTGCTCAGAATCATTTCCTGCATCATGCGTTGTGAACTTCCGCAAATCACAAGATTGTATTTAAGTTTTTTACTATCCAATATTCTTTGCAGAATAGACGGGAGCTCAGGTGAATGCTTCACCATATAGGGAAATTCGTCTAAACAAAGAGTAAATTGTTCTGTGGTCAGTCTGTTGAGCACAAGAAAGAGTTCTTCCCATCCGGTAAAACCTGTCATTCCTAATTCGGGAAACTTTAGGGAAAGCAGATCCTGCAGCATCTCCATCTGCACGGCATCTACCAAATCTCCTGCCATATAATACACATCATCGGGAGTAAGAACACGTTTTATCAGCGTGGATTTACCCAGACGTCTGCGCCCGTATATTACGACAAACTTTGGCGGTTTTTCGGGATTGAGCACTCGTTTGAGTTCTGCTGTTTCCTCAACACGATCAAGAAATTTCATAAAATTATTTTCTGCAAAAATTATTTTCTACAAAAATAATATTTTTTCTTGAATCTGCCAATTCTATTTTTAATATTAAAGGCGTGCTCTGCGATTAGGAGCACGCCTTTGAAGAGTATTGAATTATGCATCATGCGCTACGCACTACGCATCACGCGTAACGCATCAAACGTATTAGCGGATAACTTTCTTGCTAACCTTGTTGCCTTCGCGAACGATGAAGATACCGTTTTCGGGGTTAGCAACGCGTACGCCCTGGAGATTGTAGTATTCCACTGCGCCATTAGCAGATGCGTCGATAGCCTCAACAGCATTTTCTCCAACATACATCTTGAGGGTCTGGTCGGCCCAAGCGTGCCAGTAACCGTCGCCGGAGTTCGCGTTCTTACCCATGCCCAACCATACTTTGGTAGGTTCTGTGAGTTCGAACTCAACATACTGATAATATTTTTCAGGATCGTTTACGAAAGCAGCTGCAGATTCACGTTCGTTGCCGGAATCGTTACGATAGATGTTTTTATTTCTTGACTCGTAAGGAATAACGTCTAACCAATCACCATTCTCGTTTGAGGGATTACCTTCTACACGTACTGGATTGTTGTGTGGCATAGCAGCAAGATCTCCGTTGTGAATCTCCCAAACGTCTTTTACGCGGGTACGCACATCAACGCCTGATGTCAGATCGCCAAAGTCTTCATCCCAGTTGAGATCCTTAGGACAAGTCTCGTTCTTTGACATGAAGATATAAGCATGGGGATATTCAGTCTGAGCATCATAGTCGTTTGCCTCAAACCAATCCTTGGGCGTACGACCTGCATCGCCATATGCACCTTCCGGACGAATATCGCATGGCCACTTGTGATTATAGTAGTTACCTGCAGCGTCTACCTCTGAACCATAGCGGTGGAAGCAGAGCATACCGAAGCGGTATTTACCTGCAGGAAGTTCTACCTGCTGGCCGTATTTATAAGGCGAGCCACCGGTCTTGCGATAGTTGCCACCACATGCACCATCTTTTTGCATGTCCGGGGTCTTAACTTTATTTTCTGTGTTGACCTGATTCCAAGGAGTATCGGCGGCAGGTATACGCATATAATTGATATCACCATTCTTCTCTTCATGGGCGATACCCTGAGTGAAGTCATGGTTGGCGATTGCCACTTCTCCGTTAGGACCTACGAGCTTGAAATTGGAGAATGCGCACCATTCGTCGTGGTAGTTACCGGTGTTCATGATACCGATAACGAGGTCGCCTCCGGGATGGTTTGCTGTCACAGTATTTACATAGTTACCTGCTTTGAAGGCTTCGTCTGCCTCTATACGGCTGTTTGGTGCCACCGTCAAACCTCCGTCAAAAAGTCCGGCTACAGGTTTTTTTGTGTCGTTGATGAAGATGGATGCTGAATAGAGGTCAGGAGTAACGTCTGCGCCCTTCATATTTTCCATAGCATACTCATTGGTGCCACAGCGATAGAGTGCGTTTGCAGTAAGGGTATACTCTCCTGCGGGCATGTCCGGTAGAACCTGATATGCACGGAAAGCTCCGTTCCATACTTCTGCGACAGGAACCTCCTGGTCTACCTGAGTGATGACACCCTGCCATCCGGGAATGTAGGCGGCATCCTTAAGATACTTGTGAGTTACGTCGACATAGTCAGCGTATGCGCTTGCTGCGAAAGCAGCTACACTGAGCAGCATAAGGCTGCGTTTCATGTAGAAAGTCTTCATAAAACTTTAGTTAAGGTTAATGTATTATTTATGTTAGGATTTTTTTATTCATAATACATAATCTTAAAGATCATGCATTATGAATTATTTATTTCGCAATTGATTAGATTCCCTGATATCCGGGATTCTGCTTCCAGTTCAGATTGGTCTCAAGAACCTTACGGCAAAGCGGCATCAGACGTCGGTTGGGATCTTTCACGCCTTCACGTTCCACCCAATGGAATGTTGTGTGAGCTTCATCATCCCATTCTTTATACTGGTTCTTCTCGCCCCAGTCATTCTCAAACATACCGCAACGGATAAGGTCGTTACGACGCCAAGGCTCGAGAATGAATTCACGGGAACGTTCATCCATAAGGTCTTGAATAGTGAAAGTTCCGCTGACGAGCGGTGCATGTGAACATTGACGGATCACGTTGACAAGGTCGTTGACTGTCGCTCCCATTGTAGGAGTAGCTCCACGCATGATACACTCAGCCTTCATCATGAGTATATCGGCAAAACGGAAGATAGGAGTGTCGTTAGCCTGCTGGCGTCCCCACTTGGTATAGTCTTCCTCACGCGGAGGATATTTGAAGAGGCGTGCGCCCTTACGGATATTGAGAAGAGCAGTACCGTTTTCGATTGTAGTTTTGTTGATTGCCGGTAGAGATTCACTTCCAAGGGAATAGATCTTTCCTTCATCGAAATCAAAATCACCGACGTATATAAGCTGTCCACAAGATGTTTTAGGATTATCCGGATCCTTATAGAGTATTACAGGTTCGTCTGTCTTGTTGAAGTTAGCGTCATATACAAACTGAGGTCCGTTCTGCACTATTTCATTGCGCTCATCCCCTTCAAGACAGAATCTTTCGAGTGCCTCTTTAGTCAGGACTGTCTGCCCTGCGAGTGACAACGGACACTCCCAGCCAAGAACATACGGCCGGCAGAGACCTTCTTTTTTAAAGGCGAACCAACGATACCAAGTGGTAGTTCCATCACCCTTAGTTGCGGGATCGACATCTAAAGCATAGATGAAGTCCTTGATATGTACACCATTGTCGGGGAAGAATTTCTTACGGTATCCCTGTCCAACTTCGAATAGACCGGAATTGATGATCTCGTCACACCATTTCACGCAATCGTTAAGCTTCTCATTAGGTGTGTCATTGGTGACTGTGGTGATATCGTGTGTGTACACTCCCCAGTTCAGATAAATCTTAGCGAGAAGGGCAGCCGCCATCCAGTAGTTTGGCTTTCCATAAGTAGAGGCATTATTTTCCTTACTCAAAGCATTTTCCTGACCGAGGATTTCAAGGAGCTCACTTTCAAGCCATTTTGCCACTTCAGCACGTGGAGCGCGGTCGGGTGCTTCCCCCTCCTCATAGTTGCGTGTAAGAATAGGGCAGTCTCCATAGAGCTCCATCATCCAGAATGTATAGAATGCGCGGATGGCACGGAGTGGAGCAACTACAGGGTCATTCATATCAGGACCGCCATACGCCAGAATACGGGTATTGGTGTAAGTGATGCCTGAAAGACATCCCTCTATGATGTTAGTACGATAGTTGTCAAGATGTAGAGAGTGGATGGATGCATCAAGATATCGGCCGTCATCGAAATAGTTGCCTGCTCCGTAGCAGCATCCCATGATCTCATCACCTTGGTTTACGACGCCTTCGTTGAAGTCGCGGCCAAACCATCCGTGGAGATATTTATAGCAGGCGTTGAACTCTCCTTCCACGGCGATTGGATTGTCAGGAAGTTCCGTATAGCTGCCAGGAATAGTTGTGTCAAGATCTGTACATGACGCCATTGTTGCCAAGACAGCACCTATCGACAATATTTTGATATATGATTTCATATTTTAATTTCAAATATAGAAGAAATGTATGTTAGAAATTGATTTGGGCTCCGACAAGAATCTGGCGTGTACGCGGATAGTGGTCTGAGCGTGTGTCATGACCCGGATCAAGGCCGCCGAGGTTGATTTCAGGATCGCGTCCGGTATACTTCGTGATAGTGAAGATATTGTTGGCCGACACGTAGATGCGGATATCGCTGAGCCATCCCTTGAAGCAGTCGCGGAAGGTGTAGCCGAGTGTGGCGGTTGCCAGTTTGAAATAGCTGCCGTTCTCAAGATAGCGCTGCGAGGGATAATGCGCGAGACCATCAGTAGCTATCTGGTCATCAACGATTGATGCCATGACATTCTTACCCTGTGCGATAGAGCCTACATATGAGAAATAAGCGTGGGGCTCGTTGAAGATCTTCTGGCCAAACACTCCGGTGAAGAAGATATTCAGGTCCCAGTTCTTATAAGTGAAGCGGTTGTCCCAGCCCATTGTCAGCTTCGGCTGTGCATTGCCCATATAGACGCGGTCGTCTTCGCCAGGCTGGATCGTAGTCTCGGGATTGCCGTTCTCGTCGAGAATCTTATTGCCCTTGCCATCGTAGCGATAGAAGCAGGATAGACCATCTTCATTATATCCGGCCCAGTCCCAGAGATAGAAGGAGCCGATAGGCTTACCCTCTACAATTCGCTGTGTGTTGCAGCCCTGCGAGAGGCCAGGTAGATGCGGGTCATAGCGGTTGATGACACCGGCGTTGAACTCGCTGTTCGATACGCTGACAACCTTGTTGTCGTTGTGTGAGAAGTTAAGTGATGTCATCCAGGAGAAATCTCTTGTGCGGACCGGGTAGCCCTGGATCATGAGTTCGATACCGCGGTTCTTCATCTTGCCGACATTGGCAGTGATCCAGTTTACAGGATAGATAAGGGTAGAAACGGGATAATCCCAGATCATATCCTTCGTCGATTTGTCGTAATACTCAAGAGTACCGGCAAGGCGTCCGTTGAAGAAAGAGAAGTCAAGACCGAGATTAAGCATGGTGGTTGTCTCCCACTTAAGGTCGGGATTGACGTTACGGGCAGCTGTAAGTCCTTTATAGGAATGAACATTTCCTGCTTCGTCAACATAATCGAAACGGGCTGCTGTATTATAGAAGAATCTGGATGTATAGATATCGAATCCTCCTGCGTTACCGCTCTGTCCCCAACCTACACGGAGTTTTAGATCGCTAAGCCATGAGCTTGCATTACGGAGAAAGTTCTCTTCGGAAAGGCGCCATGCTACCGATGCAGATGGGAATGTAGCCCAGCGGTTGTTCTCACCGAATGTCGATGCACCATCGCGGCGTAAGGCAGCCTGGAATAGATATCTCGACATAAGCGAGTAGTTGACACGGCCATAAAATGATATCATCTTAGTGTGGTTGAGAACGTTGCCCCAAACAGGATCTGTATCCCAGCTGTTGGCTACGCCGATATTGTTCCATCCTATAGAATCATCGTAATAGTTATAGCCTCGGGCTCCGAATCCTTCACCGTTCTTGTGTTCTTCCCATGAGTAACCTACCATGAGGGCAAGCTTATGGTTGTCGCCAAACTCTTTGTCGTAGTTGCCGTAGATTTCCATCAATTTACCCCAATCATCAGTCACATTGCGTGAGGATTCACCATGTCGGGTATTGTTCTGTGATTGAGTGGATGTGTAGTCTTTATAATGATAGTTCTGGGTGTCATAGGAGAAATTGGCATTAAGGAATAATCCTTCAATGATCTTCAACGAAGCCTTACCAGTGAACTGAAGACGTTTGTAAGTTGCGGTAGATTTGTTCTCATACACCAATGAAAGAGGGTTATAGTTCTGTGAGATGGTCTTGTCGCTATACCATGTACCGTCTTCGTTTGTAACAGGAACCAGAGGAGAATAGTAATACATGCCTTCGTATACGGAGCCACCTTGTAGGCCGCGGGGAACACCCCATTCCTTACGGATATTTCCGTTGATGCCTATGCCGATAGTCAATCTGTCTTTCAAGGTTTTTGTCTCTATATAAGAGCGACCTGTGAAAAGGTTATTTCCTACTCCCTGAATAATACCGTCTCTTTTTATATAGTTGAGAGAAACGTTGTAGGTGGTGTTTTTGCCACCACCGGAGATAGATATGTCATGGTTGGTGGCAAAACCTGTGCGCTGAACTTCTTTTGCCCAATTTGTATTGGCCCCTTTATCGTTAGGAAGATTAATGTCATTAGCGTCTGCATAAGCACGAAGCTCGTCAGCCGTCATCATATCATGGTCTTTTGCAATTCTTTCCCATGATACGTATCCTGAATAGGTCACTCGTGCCGGACCTTCTGTTCCTCGTTTTGTTGTGACGATGATGACGCCGTTGGCCGCTTTCGAACCATAGATGGCGGTTGCTGAAGCATCGCGAAGCACGTCGATGCTCTCGATTTCGCTCGGCGGAATGAGGTTGAGGTTAACACCAGGAATACCGTCGACTACGTAAAGAGGTGAGGTAGAACCGTTAAGGGTAGAAGCACCACGAAGTGTCAGAGAGTTCACGCCACCGTTAGGGTCGGAGTTCTGCACCACCACGAGGCCGGGGACCTTACCCTGGAGGAGCTGGCCGGGATCTGTGTAGGCGCCTACATTAAGTTCCTTGGAATTAACTGTTGTGATTGAGCCGGTGAGGTCTTTGCGCTTCATCGTGCCGTAACCGATCACAACCACTTCATCGAGAAGGGCGTTGTCTTCCTTGAGGACGATCTTGAGGTCATTGCCTTTCACTTTCACGTCCTGTGAAAGATAGCCTACATAGGATACCTGCAAGGTCTTGCCCTGCTCCACGTCAATGGAGAAATTACCGTCAAAGTCTGTGGCTGTGCCGTTGTTGGTGCCGGCTACCATGACGGTCGCGCCGATCAGTGGCTCTCCGGCCTCGTCGGTCACCGTACCTTTGACAATCGCTGCCTGTACGGCCATGCCGCTCAGGACAAACGCCAGAAGCATCATGCATTTTAGAGCCGATGCCCCGAGGCGATTCGAAATCTTTTTAATAGTTTGCATCAATTGGTATGTTAGGTTTTAATTAAATTCTAATCAGGTTCAAAAACGATTTTGTACTTGCTATATTATGTCTCGAATGCTTCGAAACCATGTTAT
>JAIECF010000061.1 GCA_029068655.1 Muribaculaceae bacterium
ATACATAGAGGATCATATAACCTCGGATTCCGATAAAATATTGATTATTGAAGGTGCCAGACAGATCGGAAAGTCGTATATAATCCGGACTGTAGGAAAGGCTCATTATAAGAATTTCATAGAGATAAACTTTGTGAAAGATGAAGAGGGTCCTCAGTTGTTTAAAAAAGTCCATACGTTAGATGAATTCTATCTCATTCTCAGTAGCGTATATGGTAAAGAACTCGGAGACTTTTCTAATACATTGATATTCCTTGACGAAATACAGGTGTATCCTCAATATCTGACATTATTGAAGTTTCTACGTGAAGACCATCGCTTCAGATATATTGCCAGTGGGAGCCTTCTGGGTATAACATTACATTCTTCTACCTCAATTCCAATCGGAAGTATCCTTAGGAAGGAGATGTATCAGTTAGATTTTGAAGAATTTCTGGATGCCAATGGTGTAGGTGAAACGGCGATTGCGGCAATGAGAGAAAAATTTGAGAAGGGAGAGGGCTTGAACGAGGAACTGCACAATCTTTTACTTGGCCTATTCAAGCGTTATTTACTTGTGGGAGGTATGCCCGATGCTGTCAATGAATATCTCGAATCCCACAACATCATTAAAGTTAGGGAAGTCCAGAATGCAATCAGACTCCTATATGGAGATGATGCTTCAAAATATGAGGCTGATAGCGGTAAGTCCTTGTCTATTCGCCGTATATATGATATGATACCATCGCAGATGGAGAATAAAAAGAAGAGGATAGTGGCTAAAGATATCAGAGACAAAAAGGGTGACAGGTTTGACAATTATCAGGAAGAATTCGAGTATCTGATTTCATCAGGCACGGCGCTGAGTGTTAGCGCCATTACAAATCCTCGTTATCCATTGGCTGAATCTGCAAGGAAAAATCTATTGAAACTTTATCTGAATGATGTCGGATTATTGACTGCAAGACTCTATGGAAACAATATTCAACCGGTATTGAACGATCTCAGAAGCATTAACCTTGGATCTGTCTATGAGAGTGTCGTAGCTCAAGAATTGAAGGCTCATGGCCATAGATTATTTTATTATGATAATCGCCAGAAGGGGGAGGTGGATTTTCTTATAGACAATAATGCTGAAATATCTGTAATGCCCGTGGAGGTTAAATCTGGAAAAGACTATACTGTTCACAGTGCTTTAACAAGACTTCTGGAAAATACTGAATATAATATAAGTTCAGGTGTTGTTTTGTCGAATGAAAGGGAAGTCTCAACTATAGGGAAAGTGACGTATATGCCCGTCTATTATGTGATGTTTCTTGACAATCATCAGCCTGCAGAAGATGAGTTGTATTTCTGACATCTAAAGATGCCTGGTTGAAATATATATCACCCCCTCTGGCTCTTCTCGTGAATATTGTACTTCTGGATTCAACATATGTTTTTAAAGGAATAAATTGTTAATTTTGGTGGAAATATTTGGTGGAGTCGGATTTTATTCGTAATTTTGCATCGTGAAACCCACGCGATGTGGGGTCTTCATCGGGCGAATACCAGAGTGGCCAAATGGGGCAGACTGTAAATCTGCTGGTTAATACCTTCGGTGGTTCGAATCCATCTTCGCCCACTTCGTCATTCATTCATTAATTCTCTATTTTTTGCGGATTCCTTCGGGTTTCCGCTTTTTTTTTGTTATCTGCAAATTTTTTATCGAAGTGGTGAAACTATATCGACATTTCTTGCGACTAATACTACAAAACGAATAAACGATGGCAATTTCAATACCCTTGACATCAGTCGCGTCGCTGAAAACGTGGAAAACGTTGACAATACTGAGAACCATAATCCTTAGGTTTGCGGCCGCTCTCGGAATGACACCTGAGACCTCGAGGCTTCATAGGCTCTTTGAACTTACGATCGCTGACCATGACGCCATGATACACCGCATATGCCTCGGGTACGCCCATTCATCGCAGGATCTCGAAGATCTCTATCAAGACGTATTGGTAAATATATGGCGCGGGCTTTCGGGCTTCAGGTCAGACTCCTCTATGAGGACATGGGTCTATAGGATAGCGCTCAATACATGTGTATCAACCCTTCGCCTCAGGAGTAAGGTGCCACCGCAGACTTCACTTGACGAGGTGATTCTTGTCCCCGACGGATCGCAGGAAAGAAAAGAGGTGGTAAAGGACCTTTACGAGTGTATCGCGACCCTCGGCCCGATTGATAAGGCGATAGTCATGATGTGGCTCGATGATTATTCCTATGAAGAGATAGCCGACACCATCGGCCTCAAGCGAAACAATGTGGCCACCCGTCTTCATCGGGCCAAGGAAAAGCTCAAATCAAAGATTAAAGAATAAACTCAGGCAGCGCGCGACTTGAATCCATCTTTAATCCTTTCATAATTACTCTTTAATTTTTTATAATTAATCTTTGTCAAACATGGAAGATATAAGAAAAGACTGGCAAGAAGCCGATGTAGTGATCCGACATGGGTCAGACTCCTACGACAATATCATCAATGGAAAGAGGAAAACGGCGCTTCAGAACCTTGCCGAAAGATATAAGAAATTTTCTGTCATGGGTTTTGTTCTCATAATGCTAAGCATGAGCTATATCTTCAATCCTAATCTCATGCCCGGCAATATTAAATGGCGAATCGGTATCGGCATCGCTTTCGCTCTCTACGCCCTCACTGCCTCGGTTATGGACCGTTGGCTCTATAACGGTATTAGAAGCATCGACGTAGTGACGATGCCTGTTAAAGAGGTGATACGCAAGGCTCTTTTCTACAAGAAACGCCATCTGCAGTTTATAGCGGTATTGCTGCCGTTTGTGCTTGCCATCATAGCGGCTTTCGCATGGAAGGGAGATAATATATATTTCCGGCTCGGTATTCTTGTAGGCTTTATAGCCGGCACGGCGATAGGCATATTCCATCTGATGAACTTCCTTGCCGACTATCGCGCCATCATCTCCGAAGATTGACGTTTTGCGTTGTTCGGCTGGCATTTGATGACCCCCCCTTACCGTACAACGAACAGCTTAAAACGTAAACCCCATGGCAAATCCGACGCTCGTCTCGCTTACTGCGGGCACGAGCGCCGCTTCATGTTTGCGCATATATGGATGCGTGAAGAGTAAGGTGCTTGCAGCTCCTATGGCAGCCCCGGCTGCCACGTCCCACCAATGGTGTTTTCTGCCGTAGACCCGTCCCCAGGCAGTATAGGTCGAAAGGGCATAGGCCGGTATGCTCCATTTCCATCCATATCGTCGTCCTATATATGTGGCTGAAGCGAATGTGACGGCGGAATGTCCTGAGGGGAAGGAATGACGGTTGCTGAAATCCGGACGGTTTTCCTTCACTGCATATTTAAGCCCGATGGTGACTCCGGCTGTAACTGCTGCTGATAGCGCACCCTCTTTCAGTCCTTCCCAGTCGCGTTCTATCAATGTCGCAGCAAGAGCGGCGGCGGGAAGAGTGACGGCGATTATGTCAGTAGAGGTCCGTACTCCCTTCTGGGCCTTTGTAGGAATGAATACTGTCTCCTCGGCGTGTAGACGGCATGGAAGGGCAGCCGATAGCATAAGGAGGAGTATGAGTATCAACCTGGTCGTCGGCTTATAGACGTTTATACTAATTCTTAGTCTGTTTGTCAGTTTATAGGCGGTCATTTTGCAAATGTCGCATTAATTTAGTAAATTTGCACTTGATTATCGGCTGAAGTGTCTTTCAGGGATAAAGGTGCTTCTATATAAGTCTATATACTCATGAACGGAATTTTCGACCCTATAGTGTTCCGCACGGTTGAATATGTCATGATAGCGCTTGCCGTCATGGTCTTTGCGGGACTGCGCTTTATAACGCCGGGCTACGGCATATTCTATACCCCGAAATGGGGCCCTTCCCTTGGCAACCGTCTTGGATGGGTGGTGATGGAGGCCCCGGTCTTCATATGCATGGCGATTCTCTGGACCTGTTCCGGCCGAAGGAGTGAGACTGCCTTGATAGTCATGGCTTCCCTGTTCATGCTTCATTATTTTCAGCGTTCCTTCATTTTTCCTCTTCTGATCAAAGGAAAAAGCCGTATGCCTCTTTCCATTATCCTGATGGGTTGTGTTTTTAATATGGTAAACGCTTATTTGATAGGAGGATGGCTTTTCTATGTCTCGCCCGTTGACATTTATTCCACATCGTGGCTGCTGACTCCGAAATTCATAATAGGCACCTTGATCTTCTTCATAGGTATGCTGATCAATCTGCATTCCGACCATATAATCCGCCATCTCCGTAAGCCCGGCGATCGTCGCCATTATATTCCTAAGGGAGGCATGTTTCGCTATGTGACATCCGCCAACTATTTCGGCGAATTTACTGAATGGGTCGGCTATGCGGTGCTTACATGGTCGCTTCCGGGAGTGATATTCGCTCTTTGGACATTCGCCAACCTCGCCCCTCGCGCCAGGTCGCTTTATGGCCGCTATGAGGAGGAGTTTGGCGAGGAATTCACAAAACTCAACCGAAAATACATAATCCCCTTCATATGGTGACCTCACTCGACAGACTCTTCACGCCGGGCAGGATAGGCCCTGTAGAGCTCCGAAACCGTTCCATCCGAAGCGCTGCTTTCGAAGGCATGGGAAAAGACAATAATCCTACGGAAATGCTGCGCGACTATCACTGGAGTGTTGCGGAAGGAGGAGTGGGAATGACTACGCTCGCCTATGCCGGCATCAATCGTTCGGCGCTATCATTCGAGACTCAGTTATGGCTGCGTCCCGAGATCGTAGGCTCTCTTCGGGAGATAACCGACGGCATACATGATCGTGGAGCCAAGGCCTCGATCCAGATAGGCCATTGCGGCAATATGACCCACATAAAGACAGCAGGCGGCATACCGGTAGGAGCATCGACCGGATTCAACCTTTATTCTCCTACGATAGTGCGCGGATTGCGTAAGGATGAGCTGCAGCAGATGGCGCGTGATTTCGGCGATGCTGTGCGCACTGCCCGCGACTCCGGTTTTGACTGTGTCGAGGTGCACGCAGGACACGGGTATCTGATTTCTCAGTTTCTTTCTCCATACACCAACCATCGTCGCGATGAGTTCGGTGGCGATCTCGATTCCCGCATGCGCTTCATGCGTATGTGTCTGGAAGAGGTGATGAAAGCTGCAGGAAGCGATATGGGTGTGATTGTGAAGACCAATATGCGCGACGGATTTAAGGGTGGACTTGAGATCGACGACTGTCTTACAGTGGCCAAAGAGATAGAGCGTCTGGGCGTTCATGCCATAGTGCTTAGCGGAGGTTTTGTCAGCAAGGCTCCTATGTATGTGATGCGCGGCGAGATGCCGATCTACAGCATGACGCATTATATGAAGCAGTGGTGGCTGAAATATGGCGTGCGTGCGGTTGGAAAATATATGATTCCGAAAGAACCCTTCAAGCCGCTTTATTTCCTTGAAGATGCCAGGCGTTTCCGTGCGGAGTTGAAGCTGCCGCTCATTTACGTAGGAGGCGTGGTGGATGGCGAAAGCATGGACAAGGCTCTTTCGGAGGGTTTTGAGTTCGTTCAGATGGGACGGGCTCTTCTTCGCGAGCCTGATTTCATCAATCGCCTTGCCCGAGAGGCCTCTCATCATTGCGGCTGTGAGCACGTCAACTATTGCATAGCCCGTATGTATAGCCGTGAGATGGCCTGCCACTGTACGCTTCCCGATCTTCCTCCAAAGATCAGGAAAGAGATAGATAAGATTAAGAGTCAAGGATGAAGGGTTAAGAGTTAAGGGTTAAGGGTTAAGGGTTAAGAGTTAAGGGTTAAGGGTTAAGGGTTAAGAGTTAAGAGTTAAGAGTTAAGGGTTAAGGGTTAAGGGTAAGAATTAATTTTATATATTATTCACATGAAGCCTTTATGTATGTATTTGCTTCGCGAATAATTATGCATTGTGCATTATGAATCATGAATTAGCAGGAAAGTGGGGGGTCGTCACCGGGGCTGACGGTGGTATCGGTATAGAGTTCTGCCGTGCTCTCGCCCGTCGCGGTTGTTCGCTGGTGATGGTGAGCGTGACGGTCGATCCTTTGCGCAATGCAGCCGGCTCTATCGAGAATGAATTCGGCGTGAAGGCTATTCCGTTTACTCTCGATCTCACAGATCCGGTGGCAGAGTCAATGATCGAGGAGTTTCTGTCTGCAAGGGGTCTGGATGTGGACTTCGTGATAAATAATGCCGGTATTTTCAGTTTCCGCGAGCTTGTCGAGACTTCTGAAGCGAAGATAGGTTGTTTTATTGATCTCCATGTGCGTGCCACCACTATGCTATCTTTCTTCTTCGCCCGCAGGTTTAAGCAGCGGGGTAGCGGAAGGATTCTTAATATGTCGTCAATGTCGTGCTGGATGCCGATGCCGGGACTTGCTATGTACGCCTCCACTAAAGCATATATCCGTGTTTTCACGCGTTCGTTGCATTATGAACTGAAGGATTATGGAGCCACGGCTACGGTCGCAGCCCCCGGCGGTATCGCCACTTCTCTTTTCGGGTTGCCCGACAATCTGATGCATCTTGCCGTAGCGCTTGGAGCTGTGGAGAAACCCGACCGTTTCGCAGAGAAGGCGGTAAAGGCTATGCTCAAAGGAAAGATGCAGTACATCAACGGCTTTATCAACCGGCTCGCCATATTCTTTGTGGGAATCACTCCTACCTGGATTCGCATGCAGGTGAAACGCCGCCTTCTTGACAAAGGAATAGTCAAATGAATTAGAATTTAGAATTATCAGTGGTTGCGAAAAAGGGGAATACGGCTAACTATGCATTATGCATTATGAATTATGCATTGAAGAAGGCATTCAATGTCGTTCCATGGCTCGCCTTCGCCGCATCACTCGCAGTATATTGGCTTACGGTAGACCCAGGTGCGTCATACTGGGACTGTCCCGAATATCTTCTTACCGCTTTGCGTCTTGAGATAGGTCATCCGCCGGGCAATCCCGGATGGTCGCTTACTCATCGTGTCGTTTCATGTTTTTTCTCCGATACAGAGCTTCAGGTGCGTGTGGTCAATATGACGGCAGGTGTGTTCATGGCCCTCGCTGTCATGATTCTTTGCTCCATAACCATTTCCTTGATGCGGTGGATATGGCCTGCACGTAGAGATAATATGTGGCGATGTGTTGCTGTTACTGTTGCATCGCTTGCCGGATCATTATGCTTTGCCTGGTCAGACTCCGCCTGGTATAGTGCCGTTGAGGCGGAGGTCTACGCTATGTCCTTGTTTCTGTCGGCTCTTACCGTATGGATGTCGCTAAAATGGGCGTTCCAGTTCAATGCCGGGTCCCGTACTCGCTGGCTTGTTGCGGTGTTATACGTTATCGGGATGTCTCTGGGTGTTCATCAGCTGAATCTCCTTGCCCTTCCGGCCATAGTGATGGTGATGGCTTTCCGTATGAGAGCCAGGAAGAAAGTAGGATTCCTCAGGATTTTCGTTGCCTTCCTTGTCGGTTGTGCGGCGGTGGCCTTTATCCTTAAGGTGCTGATGCCCGGATCGGTCGCTTTGGCCGGTTGGGCTGATCTCTTGGCTGTCAATTCTCTTGGCCTTCCGTATTGGTCGGGGGCGATCGCTTTCTGGAGTGCCGCGCTCGCAGTCGTGGTGGTGTGTGCTGTAATGTCCGGCGGTCGTTATCGGAAAACGTCTGCGATGTTATGGTGCCTTGCAGCAGTCATGCTGGGATTCTCTGTATATATCGTTGTCCCCATAAGGGCTTGTGCTAATCCTCCAGTCAATGAGGGCAACCCATCTGATGTGTTCCGTCTGGCAGACTATCTCGATCGCCGTCAGTATGGAAAGGCTCCTCTTTTCTATGGCCGTACTCCTTATAGCCGTGTGATGCGTCAGGAGCGTGTTTCTCTCAATGAGAACGGCGATACCCTTCGCGACTATTCATGGAATGCGCTTGATGTGAAAGGCAGGGATATGCGTCCCATGGTCAAAGGAGGTAGGATACCGAATCGTTCGCGCTATCTGACAGATGAGGACAAGGCTCTCAACGATAGAATCTCCACAGATGGTTCGGGCAAAGGATATATCGTTGCGGGTGTCCGTACGGAAGGTCGTCTGACTCCTGAACTCAATATGTGGTTGCCGCGTATCTATGCGTCCTCGCAGAGCGACATGACGGCCTATCGCGACTGGACAGGGATGGACTCGGCAAGTATGGTTAAGGTGCGTATCTCCGAGGCTTATGATTCCCTTGGTCATCCTGTGCCTATGCGTGATGCTGAAGGAGCTCCCATTGTGAAATATGGGTTGCGTCCATCATGCCTGCAGTCGTTGACCTATATGAGCGTCTATCAAATCGGCTATATGTATCTTCGCTATCTTATGTGGAACTATGCCGGTCGCCAGAATGATGTTCCCTCTACCGGCGAGATAGACCATGGTAATTTCATTACCGGGGTTCAGCCTATCGACGATATGATGCTCGGTCCTCAGTCTGAATTGCCGTCTGAATTAGGTAGGGATAATCATGGAAGAAACGTATATTGGTGCATACCGTTTATTCTCGGAATCATAGGAATTATATGGCTTTTCCATGGATCACGCCGTGGACTGGCTGCTATCAGAATGCGTCGTGTGGCCTGGGTGTCGCTCGTATTGTTTCTTATGACAGGAATCGCCATAGTGTTCTATCTCAATCAGTCGCCCGGCGAACCGAGGGAACGCGACTACTCGTTTATGGGAAGTTTCTGGACCTTTGCATTCTGGATCGGTTTTGGGATGCTGCTGCTCCTGCGCTCATTGCGTAGCCGTTGGGCGAGGGGAGTGGCGTTGGCCGCCGTCTGTGCCGTTCCTCTCTGGATGCTGGCGGAAAACTTCAGAGACCATGACCGCAGCTATCGCTCGGCTACACTGGATTATGCCTCCAATCTTCTTGAGTCGCTTGACGAGGATGCCATTCTCTTTGTAGATGGCGACAACTATATCTTCCCGCTTTGGTTCGCACAGGAAGTCATGGGTGTGAGGCGTGACGTGACGGTCGTATGCAACGCCTATCTCGGAAGCGACTGGTATGTGTGCCAGCTGATGATACCCCGTTATGGGTATGATGGATTACGTATGGTGGCGACGGAAGGGGATATCGCCCTCGGAAACTATAATATGGTGCGATTCCCATCCATTGGGTCTGATACTGTAGCTGCATTGGAGGCCCTTAAAGACCTTTACTCCGATATGTCGGGGACACCATCTTTTAAAAACCGATGGCTCATTATGGGCAAGGATTCCACCGATTTCTGGGTATTCGATATGCTTTCCGTCCCCGGCAAGGGAGCCGGTTCTATAGCCGGACTCCGGGAGGTCGCGGAGATCGATATAGTGGCGTCCAACGCTGCCTCACGTTATCCCCGTCCTGTCTATTGGCATCAGAATCTTCATAAAAACAAGTATATAGGATTCTTTCCATATACCCGTCAGGCTCTTTTCACACGTAAGCTGATGCCGTTGACGCCTGACTCAATGGTGCTGGTCGATGAATCCCTCGATGCTCTTCCGAAATTGAAGTGGGGTGGTGTCGAGATGTCTCCATATCCCGGTGTTGACGTGGCTTCGCAGGCAGCGGTGCAGCGATCCTCCCTGATAAGGCTTGCGGAATCGCTTGCCTCCATTGGCCGTCATGATCAGGCGCTTCATGTGGCAAAGTCTGCGTGGGTTCGTTATCCATCACGTATTATTCCCTTCATCATACGCCATCATGTAGACAGTGCCTACTTCGAAGCCCATCAGTTGGCCGGAGTATTGCGCCGTTCCGGACTTGCGTTGTCAGATACGTCTGCCGTAGCTCTTGCCGATCGTATAGAGCGTGAAGACAGTATCCGGACGGTAGCCTTCCGCCGTTACCGACAGTCCTTGCCCGCATGGCGACGCTCTGCTCTCTCTCCCGATTCCCGGAATCATTCGATAATCCGATAATATTTTAAACTACCTGAAAAATGAGAAAGATTTTGTTAGTTGTTTTGTGTACTCTTGCTTCATGTTTTAAGGTGGCTGCACAGGAAGATTCCAAGTACGAGGCCGCTCTTGACGAAGCTGTAGGAATGTCTTGTAATAAGGCTGCTTTTTTAAAGGCAATAGAGGGAACATACAGTGATTTGTTCAAAAACAACCTTACAGATGAAGATTGCCATGCGATGTCTGTGGAGCTGGTCGATTTCATGTATCCCATCACCGTAAATATGGTAAAGGATCTGTGGCGCCCTATATTCAGTTATGACGAACTTAAACAGATCACAGAATGGTTGTCCTCACCGGTAGGCCAAAAGATGTTGAATGCTCCTACAAACTCAGGAGAACTTTTAAAGCAATTGATCATGGATCCTGAATATATGCAGGGAATAGTAGAGATAACGCGTAAATATATGAGATAACATTCAGATAGCCTGACCTTTCTCTTCGTTTTGCTCCGTCACTCATTTTGAGCGTCGGAGTCGTTTTTTGAGAAATTGTCTTTAAATACGTAATATATTTTTGCTGTTGTCTCAAATATTTTTATTAATTTTGCATTCGCATCCGTAGCATAGTTAAGTTGCATTGTCTTTCCCCGACGACAACGAGGGCATACCTTCGGAAGCAGTATATATTCAATTTAGGGGTGCCGAAAGGCTGAGAACAAACCCTCTGAACTTGACCCGGGTAATTCCGGCGTAAGAAAAATTTGAAGACATGAAAAAGACCTTTTCATGGAGTGTGGCCCTGATATGTGCCTCTACACTCCATGCTTCGGCCGATGATGCCGGAGCCTCGTCGCTCGTAGAGAGCCTTGATAGTTTATACACAGCCCTTGACGCAATCGAAGTCACGGCAAACCGTGCCGGAGTGAAGACCCCTGTGGCTTTTACGAATGTCAACGCCAAGGAAATTGCAAAAGGCAACGACGGGCGTGATATACCCTCCCTTCTTGAAATGACTCCTTCTATAATTTCGACCGGCGATGCCGGAGCCGGAATAGGATACAGCAGTCTCCGTGTGCGCGGCACCGACGGCTCCCGCATCAATATCACTGCCAACGGAGTTCCCATCAACGACAGCGAGAGCCATAACGTCTACTGGGTAAATATGCCTGATTTGGCTTCATCTCTCAACGACATTCAGATTCAGCGCGGTGCGGGTACATCGACCAACGGTGCCGGAGCTTTCGGAGCCTCCATCAATATGCTTACCGACTATCCGGCTACGGAACGCTCTGCAATGGTTTCTGCTTCATACGGATCGTTTAACTCCAACCGCGAGACGGTAAAGGTTTCCTCCGGTTTGTTCGGCGACCATTGGAGCGTAGATGCACGATTCAGCCATATAGGTTCCGACGGATATATCGATCGTGCGTTTTCTCAGCTCTGGAGCTATATGGGGCAGCTTGCCTACCGTTCCGACAACACAACCCTTCGTCTGCTTGCATTCGGCGGAAAGGAGCGCACATACATGGCATGGGATTATGCCTCCAAGGAACAGATGGAGAAATACGGGCGCCGTTACAATCCATGCGGTGAATATACTGCGTCCGACGGGTCTATGGCTTATTATCCGGACCAGTGCGACAATTTCACGCAACATCATTTCCAGCTCCTGCTTAATCAGTATATAGGACAATATGTCACTCTTAACGCCACTCTTCACTATACGAAGGGTGACGGATACTACGACCAGTATAAGACAAAGCGTACGCTCGCAGAATACGGACTTGAGCCTTTCCTTGACGCCGAGGGAAATCTCGTGAAAAAGTCTGATCTGATCCGATTGAAGTTCAATGATAATGATTTTGGCGGCGGTATGGTCAACGTCCGCTATCAGAAGGATGCTTTGACTATCGTCGGCGGTGGTGCAGCCAACTGGCACCGCGGCAATCATTTCGGAAAGGTGAAATGGGTACGAAACTTCATCGGAGCAATTGATCCGCTTCAGGAATATTACAGCAACACCGGGCGCAAGTTTGACTCCAACGTGTTCATACGCGGCGACTACTCGTTTGGTTCCGGATTTTCGGCGTATGCCGACCTCCAGTATCGCCACATCAACTATTCCATTCGCGGTGTGAGTGATAACTATGACTGGAACATCGACGGTATGGGTATTCTGGATCTCAAGCGCAAGTGGGATTTTTTCAATCCGAAACTCGGTGTCTCCTATAATGACGGCGGTCATCGTGCATATGCCTCATGGAGTGTAGCCCATAAGGAACCAACCCGCGACAACTTCACCGATAGCGATCCTGCTCATTACCCTGTAGCGGAGCGGATGTTCGACTACGAGGTCGGGTATTCTTATGGCACATCGCTCTTCAACGTGGGTGCCGGATTCTATTATATGGATTACAAGGATCAGCTCGTCGTTACCGGCGAACTTTCCGATACAGGCAATGCTATAAGCGTCAACGTTCCGAAGTCCTACCGTATGGGTATCGAGCTGCAGGGTGCCCTTCGTCCGGTAAGTTGGTTTGACTGGCAGATCAACGCGACATTGTCGCGCAACCGCATCAAGAACTTCACCGAATACATTTACGAGGACGAATGGACCAATCCAATAGCCATTGACTGCGGCGACACTCCGATAGCTTTCTCTCCCGACTTCATCCTGCACAATGCTTTCAATTTCAATGTAAAGAACTTTGAGGCGTCGCTGATGAGCCGCTACGTGTCGAGTCAGTACATGAACAATGCCCGCAGTGAGGAGGCGAAGCTTGATTCCTATTTTGTCTCCGACCTGTCGCTTGCATACACATTCAAAAAGATCTCCGGCGTGAAGGCACTCCGTGTCGGTCTGACGGTCTACAATCTCTTCAATGAGATGTACTGCAACAACGGCTATGCCGGAGCCGGCTATTACCTTGAAGACGGCAAACCGGTGATCTACCGCTACGCCGGCTTCGCTGCTCAGGCCACCACCAACGTTCTTGCCACCGTCTCACTCTCCTTTTAAAGCATCATCATGGTTAATGCCGATTCTATTGAAACGCAAAGAGCATATGTAATATTCGGTGTAAAAGCAGCTCGGAGGGCTGCCATTGTGTCGAAACCCCAGGCTTCAGCCTGGGGTGGATGAAAAGTGAATCAGTAGCCTCGGAGAGGCGATTTATGGTGCTTAATTGGCTGCTGAGAATTAATCATTAATAATTAATCATTTATCATTATGGGTCTGGATAAGATTCTCGAAATATTAGGTTTCACTGTCGGTCTTCTCTATCTCTGGTGGGAATATCACGCCGACTGGAAACTATGGTATGCCTCAATGGTCATGCCGGCTATCTCCATGTGGATCTACTTCAGCAAAGGCATCTACGCTGACTTCGCCATCAACATCTACTATCTGGTGATTGCCGTCTACGGATATATTGTCTGGACCCGCGGACATAAAGCAAATTCGGCTGATAAAAGAATAGCCGAAAACGATGAGAATGCTGACATAGCCGACAATTCAAAGCACCTCCCAATCTCCAACATCCCGGGAAGGATGCTCGCCGCATGCGTAGGAATCTTCCTGCTCCTATGGGTAGGATTATATTTGATCCTAAACTACCTTACCGACAGCACCGTCCCCATCCCCGACGCCTTCACCACTGCCCTTAGCATAGTTGGCATGTGGATGCTTGCCCGCAAATACCTTCAGCAATGGATAGTCTGGATCTTGGTCGATGCCGTCTGCGCATGCCTTTACTGGTACAAGGGCATACCGCTCTATTGCATTCTCTACGCCATATATACCGTCATAGCCTTTTTCGGCTACCGCAAATGGCACCGCCTTATGCATGCTCAGTGATCATACCTCCGATCCGATCACGAGCAATGCGAGGCTGACAAGCAGGATGCCGAGGTCGACGAGCTTTGTCTTGATGTTCTTTTCATGGAGCACCAGAACTCCGTAGAAGAAGGGTATCAGCACGCTTCCCCTGCGAATCATAGATACGATCGAAATCATCGATCCGGCCTCCGAGAGGGAATAGAAATATGCTAAGTCCGCTCCTGTCAGGAACACCGAGATTCCAACGATGGCCCATTTCCAATGGAACGGAGTGGAGCTCTGCTTATGTAGCCTGCGCAGGATCAGTACAGCCACGCTCATCATCGCAAGCTGATAGAGCGAATACCAGCTCTGCACCATTAGAGGCTCGAACCGTGTCATCAGATACTTGTCATAGAGTGCGCTGACGGCTCCAAGGGCTGTGGCGCCCACCGACATCCAAAGCCACTTGCTGTGCTTGAACGAGAATCCTTCCTTCGAACCTACCCTTCCTATCATGAAGAGCGACGCGAATCCTAAGAGGATGCCGCACCACTGTATGAAATTCAGCTGCTCTCCGAATATCAGAAGCGCTCCGACAAGTACCATCACGGGACGCGAAGCGTTGATCGGCCCCTGGATGGTCAGGGGAAGATGCTTTATTGCGAAATAGCCTAATATCCATGATGAAAGCACTATTACTGACTTGGTCGCTATCAGAAGGTGCCCCGTCATGCCTTCTCCCGGTCCTGTTCCTCCATGTGCTATGCATTCCACAAGCACGGGACTCATCAATAAGGTTCCGAAGAGGGTGTTAAACCATAGCACGAGCGGTACATTGTTGTCTTTCAACGATATCTTCTTCATTACATCGTAAAATCCCAGACCTACTGCCGATACAAGAGCGAAAATAATCCACATTTTTATATAATAATTTTGTCAGTTCAAAAAAATGTATTACTTTTGCAGTGTATTAGTACGCTATTACACTAATATTGAAAAATAATTTGGCTTCGCTGTTATAATTCAATATCATCTTGCGTCTAATACACATAGTATATAACAACCATGACAATTTAATTATGCATTAAGCATTATGAATTATGAATTAGGTGAGGCGGTGATCTCTCTCCGCGACATAAATAAGACTTATCCCGGTGTAGTGCCGCTCCATGTCCTCAAGGATGTCTCGCTCGACATCCGCAAGGGCGAACTGGTCTCGATAATGGGTGCTTCCGGATCGGGCAAGTCCACACTCCTGAATATACTCGGCATTCTCGACAACTATGATTCAGGCTCATACATTCTTGATGACGTCATGATCAAGGACCTTTCCGAAAACCGTGCCGCTGAACTTCGCAACCGTATGATTGGATTCGTGTTTCAGTCGTTCAATCTGATCAATTATAAGAACGCTCTTGAGAACGTGGCGCTTCCGCTGTTCTATCAGGGAGTGGGGCGCAGAAAGCGCAATGCTCTGGCTATGGAGCAGCTTGAGCGTATGGGTCTGGCCGACAGGGCCCACCATCTTCCGGGCGAGCTTTCCGGAGGACAGAAGCAGAGGGTCGCCATTGCGCGCGCCCTTGTCACTAAACCTTCGCTGATACTCGCCGATGAGCCTACCGGAGCGCTTGACTCCAAGACCTCCAAAGAGGTGATGCAGGTGTTTCGTGATCTCAACGACGCCGGTATGACGATCGTAATCGTAACCCACGATCCGTCAGTAGGAGCAGCCACCGACCGCATAATCCGCATTGTCGACGGCCGTATAGAGACAAATGATCAATTATCAATGATTAATGATAAACGATTAATTATTGATTGTTGAAGCCCCAATCCATGATGCATCATTATGAAACATGATTAATCCTGATATATCATGGATGAGCAGCTTGACATCTGATAAACCATACAACTCAACAACTCACAATGCTTGATCTGATAAGGGAAATATCCCAGACAATTAAAAACAATAAGCTGCGTACGGCCCTGACGGGCATTGCCGTGGCCTGGGGCATCTTCATGCTGATTGTCCTCCTCGGAGCGGCCCGGGGTGTGATCAACAGCTATGAGAATGAATCCTCAAGTTCAAGCGTCAATTCCATCAGGCTCTGGAGCGGCACGACTTCCATGCCTTACAAAGGTTATAAGGATGGCCGCTGGATTCGTCTGCAGGATAAGGATATGGACGCCATCTCAGGTGAGGTTTCCGCGGTATCTGACGTTGCTATATCCACTTCGGCATCCGGATTCAATATCGTCGGTCCGAAAGACTACATAAGCGGAGGCTTTGAGGCCGTCTATCCCGATGAGGCCCGCACTCAGAGGATTTTCGACATTGATGGGCGCTTTATAAACCAGAAAGATATCAACGACCACCGTCGTGTGATCGTGATCAGTCGTGACAATGCCGCTCTGCTCTTCGGCGACGCTGACGAGGCGCTTGGCAGAGAAGTCCGTGCGATAGGTCTCTCTTGGAAGGTGGTCGGTGTCTACACTCATAGATGGAGGAAAAGCTCGTTTGTGCCCTACACTACCTATAAGGCGATAACCGGCGGCGACGGCTATGTAGATCAGATGACGGTGCGCGTGGAAGGTATAGCTACCGCCGATGAGGCTGAGGAGACGGAGTCACAGGTTCGATCGGTCCTTGCGCGGCGCCATGAATTCGATTCTTCCGACTCCAATGCCGTATGGATATGGAATCAGTTTGCAGGCTATCTCAAGCAGGGGCAGGCGATGATATATCTCAATCTTGCTGTGTGGGTGATCGGTATACTTACCCTTCTCACAGGTATAGTAGGTGTGAGCAATATCATGTTTGTATCCGTGCGTGAGCGAACACACGAGATCGGTATCCGCCGGGCCATAGGAGCGAAACCCGGCAGCATCATCGTTCAGATTCTTGCCGAGAGTGTTGCCATCACCGCCCTTTTCGGTTATATCGGACTGGTGGCCGGAATGGCGGTGCTTCAGGTGCTTGACGCGCTGCTCGGTGATTCACAAGGATTCTCTAACCCTACGGTCGACATTTCGATCGCAGTTCAGGTAACGGTTGCACTCATTGTGGCCGGCGCCGTCGCCGGACTTTTCCCGGCGCTGAAGGCGACTAAAGTCAAACCCGTAGAAGCACTCCGTGACGAATGAAAACATCTTTTTTCGATATTGAGAACTGGCGTGAGATAGGCGCCACACTTGCCCGAAACAAGACCCGGACTTTCCTTACGGCCTTCGGTATTTTCTGGGGCACGGCCATGCTCGCTATGCTCTTTGGTGGAGCCAGGGGGTTCGAGGGTGTGATGCGGCGTAATTTTGCAGGCTTCTCCACAAATCTGGGCGGTTGCTTCCCAAACCGGCGCACCGAGCCCTATAAAGGTTTCAACAAGGGATCATCATGGGGCATGACCGTTCAGGATGTGGAACTGATCCGTCGGCTGGCTCCGGCCATAGAATACAGTACGGAGATGAACCAGCGGTCAGCAACCGCAGCCTATGGCACTAAGACCAAAAACGCGAGCGTGGCCGGCGTGGAGGGAGACTATGCCAAAATAATGATTCCCGTCATCAGTGAAGGGCGTTTTATCAATCATTCCGATGTCTCGCTGGAGCGCAAGGTTGCAGTTTTAGGTAAGAATGTGGCCACGTCTCTTTTCGGCAATGATTCTCCGGTGGGAAAGTATGTGAGTCTGGACGGACTTTATTTTCTCGTTGTGGGGGTAGCGTCCCAGCTTTCGGATGCATCGATAGGTATGCGGCTCGACGATGGAGTGATACTCCCGTCGTCTACCATGAGGAGGGCATGCAACTGGGGCAATTCGGTAGGATTCTTCATATACACGGCTCCTCAGGGACGTTCCCCTTCGGAAAATGAACCTGTAATACGCAGGGTGCTCTCTTCCGCCCATTCCATAAGCCCTGACGACAGGCAGGCGATAGAGTTTGTGGATATCTCGGAGCAGTTCGAGATGATCGACAATCTATTTCTCGGCATCTCGCTTCTCGCGCTGTTCGTTGGGTTCGGTTCCCTTCTCGCAGGAGTAATCGGTGTAGGAAATATCATGTGGATAGTGGTGAAGGAACGCACCCAGGAATTCGGCATCAGGCGTGCTATCGGTGCAAAACCGCTCGACATAACCATCCAGGTGCTCTCCGAAAGCATCATGCTCACTCTTGTGGCCGGATCGCTCGGAGTCTGCTTCGGAGCTCTGGTGCTGGGTATAGCTGATAGGGTGACCTATGATCCGCTGCTCGGCCATGCCGGATTCGAGCTCTCCTTCCGCGCCGCCATCATCATAGTGGCCCTCTTCTTCCTCCTCGGCTCAGCCGCCGGCACCATCCCCGCCATCCGGGCCATGAGGATAAAGCCCATCGAAGCCCTGAATGACAAATAATCTTTTTATCGGTTGCGGCATCAGCCGCAATCTTAAGACTGAAGACTGAAGACTGAAGACTGAAGACTAAATTTAAAGACTCACAATATGAAAAAAGCCCTAACGATCCTCCTGTGGATCATCGTCGCCGCCATTGTGGTCGGTACTTTTTATTTCCTTTACCGCAACTCAAAGCCTAAGGAAGAGCATTACGCTACGGTCTCTCCGGAAATCATCGACATACGTCGCACCACCGTGCTCAACGGCAAGATCGAGCCTCGCGACGAGATTCAGATAAAGCCTCAGATATCAGGAATTATCTCACAGATCGACGTGGAGGCGGGAGATTTCGTGCATGAAGGCGACGTTATTGCCCGCATCAAGGTCATCCCGGAGGCTTCGCAGCTCTCCAACGCTCAGTCGCGCATCGATGCCGCGCAGGTGGAAGTGGATGATGCCCTTGTGAAGTTCAACAGGTCGAAAGATCTCTACGACAAGAAAGTCATTTCCCGGGAAGAATATGAAAACGCGGAGAAGACCCTCGTTAAGGCCCGGCAGGACCTAAGTTATGCGAAGGATTCCTACCGTATAGTGAAGGAAGGTGTATCTCAGTTCAATGCACAGGAAAGCAATACTCTGGTGCGCGCTACGATCACCGGCCTTGTGCTTGATGTCCCCGTCAAGGTCGGTTCATCCGTTATACAGGCCAATACGATGAACGACGGCACTACCGTCGCTACCATAGCCGACATGACCAACCTCATATTCAAGGGAAATGTCGACGAGACCGAGGTGGGGCTGCTGAAACCCGGGATGCCTATGGATATTACTATAGGCGCTGTGGCTGACCTGCATCCCACAGCCTTGTTGGAATACATTTCTCCCAAAGGAACTGAGAATAACGGTGCCAACACGTTTGAGATCAAGGCAGCCCTGACGGTCGAAGATGTTTCCGCACTCCGTTCGGGTTATAGCGCCAATGCCTCCATCCTTCTTTCGGAAGCGAAGAATGTCATGAGTCTTCCTGAAAGCGTGGTGGTGTTCGAGCGTGACAGCACTTTCGTATTTGTGCGCACAGACACAGTTCCGGCTCCGAAGTTCGAGCGCAGGGCCATAGAGACAGGTCTTTCCGACGGCATCAATGTCGAGATTAAGAAAGGCGTAAAGAAATCCGATGTCATCCGCGCCGAAAAGCTTTAGCGACAAAGCATGCATTTATCTACGAATACCCATATGAAAAAAAATATATTATTGCTTTTCTTCGCCTCGCTCTGCGCTTTCTGCGCTCCGCTCTGCGCTCAACAGGCTTGGACTCTCGACTCCTGCATCTCCTACGCTCTGATCCATAATGTCGAGGTCCGTCAGCGCATCAACGCAGCCCGTCAGGGAGAGCTCGCCGTGCGCGAGGCAAAAGACCGTGTGCTTCCCAACCTGAGCGGCTACGGATCGGAAAACTTCAGCTTTGGACGAGGTCTGACCGCCGACAATACTTACGCCAACCGCAACACAAATTCCTTCTCCGTCGGGGCTCAGTTATCGGTTCCTCTGTTCCAGGGTCTGCGTGTGGTGCGTTCCGTTAAGTATTCCGAAACTTCACTAAAGGCTCTTGTTGAGCAGTCGGAGGCTACCAAAGATAATGTGACGATCAATGTCATGGCTGCCTATCTCCAGGCTCTCTATTCGCGTGAAGCGCTCGGAGTGGCCCGTATGAGCCTCGGAGTGTCAAGAGAGGAGTTGAGGCGAAGGGAGATCTTGCTTGATGCAGGCAAGATTCCCGAACTTGATCTTTTCGAGGCCCGGGCGCAGGTGAGCCGCGACGAGCTTACGGTGGTTAACGCTGAGAACGACAGCGTCATGGCTCTTCTCGACCTCGCGAATCTTCTTGATATAGAGGCCGACGGCACATTCGACATTCTTCCTCTTTCGCCCGAGGAGCTTCCGCTTCCATCGCTCGAGGAGGTCTGGACCAACATGCAGATGGCCAATCATACGCTCCGCGCGGCGGCTATCCGAAGGCAGGCGGCGGGAGAGAACTTGGAGGTGGCTAAGTCGGGCTACCTCCCTACGTTGTCCTTCAATGCGGGACTCGGCACAAATTACTATAAGACATCGGGATTCAACAATGAGAGTTTTGCCGGCCAGATGCGCCACAACTTCTCCAAATCGTTGGGCTTCTCACTCAATATACCCATCTTCGACGGTTTCTCAACCCGCAATTCGGTCTCGCGGGCCAGAATGGAACAGCTCAACTCGGAACTTGATCTTGAGAATACACGTCAGCAGCTATACAAGACTGTCTCTACAGCCCATGCGCAAGCTTTAGCCGCCGGATGCAAGGAAAAGGCCTCTCAGGCAGCCGTGGATAATACAAAGGCGGCATTCGACGCCATGACCGTGAAATACGACAACGGGCGTGCGAATGCCACCGAATATGAAAAGGCGAAAGCTGACTACATCAATGCTGTCGCCGACCGTCTGCAGGCCTCCTACGAGCGACAGCTTCGCATCCGTATCCTCCGCTACTACAACGAGAACTGAATCCGCTCCAAAGTGCAGAGCGACCCTTCGCCCGGAGTCTTGAAGACTAAATATACCGGATGTTTCCCCTTCAGCTGCGCCACGGGGGTGACATCCGCCTTCATTTTCATTGGTTTGATCGGATCGGCGCTCTTTATCTCGATTTTTCCTACTGGCTTAGGATTTCCCTTCCAAGGAGCTTCGGTGTAGACGGTGATGGTGCCGTCGACCCCGGCCGGAATAAGATCGAGTGCAAGCTCTACTTTGTCGGCTCCGTTGAGTTTGTCGAAGTTGAAGTATTTATAGCCGATGATGCTGCCGTCGGTATTGTTGACGACGGGATTGACATTGAGGTCCGGATGGTATGGCTCCTTTATGTTATGGTCGTCATAATATACGGGAAGGAAATGCGATCCGCTGTAATGCAGGCGCGGGTAGGTCTGGTAGGCGCCCTCCTTTCCGGTGAAGTGCGATGCGATCGCCGCCGGATAGAGCTTAAGGGGATCCAGTCCCCCCTTTTCGAATCCCTCCGATGTGTATTCCGCTTCGCTGATGGCAACCTTGCCTCCTTTCCCTTTCTCTACGGTTACCTCTATTGGGGCGGCCATAGCCTGGCGTGAATACTCGTCGGTACCGGTCTGGCGATGATAGAAGACCCACCATTGGTCGCCTATTTTCAGTATGGATCCATGGGTGTTGCCGTTAGGTGTAGCTGTGTAGATGGGTGTGCCGTCGGCATCGGTGTCGCGACCTCGTCCATCGATGATGGTGCCTCCATAGGTCCACGGCCCGAGGGGGTTGTCGCTGTATGCATATGCAAGGGTAAAGTTTGTCTGTGGCAGTCCCCATTCGCCGTCCTTGGTCATGCGGGAATATATCAATACGTATTTGTCATCGATCTTTCTGATTGAGGACGCCTCGAAAAAGCGGAAGTCGTTGCCGTCGCCGTCTTCGAATCCCCCGATCATTTTCTCCTTGACTTTCGTGCCGGGTTTTACTCTCGACATGGTGTTGGGATCAAGTTCGGCGCCGTAGCTGGTTCCGAATCCCCAATAGCCGTATACTCTTCCGTCGTCATCAACGAAAACTGCGGGGTCGAACCCGAACGGTCCGTCGCAAACGTCGGGATTGTCCCTGTCCCAGTTGATCACCTCGAATGGGCCGTCCGGGCGCTTCGACTTGGCCACCTGCCCGTTGCGGCCTCCACGCTGGTTGTTGGGGTAGAGGTAGTACTCCTTCGTTCCGTCAGGCAGCGTCTTCACCGCTACGTCCGGAGCGAAGAGCACGTCGGCGGGCTGCGGGTTGCCGTTGCCGTCCTTGTCGCTCTTGAATATTATGCCGTCATAGCGCCAGTCGTTGAGGTTTTCCGGATCTGCCGACCAGACTACAAGGTCAGTTCCGCAATACATATGCCTCAGCATGTCGTGACTTCCGTAGATATAGACTCGCTGTTTGCCGGGATTGTCCGGATCGTCGAATAGATATGGTTCCCCGTCGGGGATATGCTCCCACAGCGGCAGATACGGATTCATCGCCCATGTCGCGCTCCCCAGCGCGATCGCCATCCCCAAAAGTAATCTCTTCATGATATCAGTGTTGTTTAGTGCCATCTTTAATTATGCATTATGAATTATGCATTATGAATTAAATTAGAGCAGGCTTTTCAGCTTTTCGGAGTCTGATTTCCTGGACACGAGTATTCCTTCCGGCGACACGACTATCACCACATCCTTAAGCCCGAGTCCGAGCACCGGAATGCCGAGTTCATTCACGATATGGGTATTCTCGCAGTCGTGCAGTCTGGCCGCTCCTTCAGTCGTGGAAGGAAGTTTCTCAGTCAAAGTATTCCATGTGCCGAGGTCACGCCATTCTCCGGCGTAGGGGAGTACTCCTACCGATCTTGCTTTCTCCACAACCTCATAGTCGAAGCTTATCTTAGGAAACTCTTCATAGTCGGTGTGTATCTGCTTGAAATCCTTCCCCGGCATATATTTTTCAACAATGTTCATCAGATATCCGAGACGGAATGCGAATACTCCGCCGTTCCAGAGCGCTCCCTCTTCGAGAAGCTTCCCGGCGGTTTTTACGTCGGGCTTTTCAGTGAATCTTTCCACCGGCAGCGCCTTGCCGTCGCCCTTCGCCCCTTTCTCCGGAACGATGTATCCGAATTTTTCCGAAGGATATGTCGGAGTGATCCCCATTAGGATAAGTTCAGCGTCGCCGCGCTTCACAGCCTCAGCCATGTGGCATACGGTCTCGAAATAAGAATCGTCGGCATAAGTGTCGCAAGGCATCACGATCACCGGCTCTTCAGGATCCGTGCCCTTCGACGCAAGATATGAGCATGAAAGGGCTATGGCAGGGAAAGTGTCGCGGCGGCAAGGCTCCGTCACTATGCCGATACTTTTGCCAAGTTGGTCTTTGACATATCCCGCCTGCGCCTCGCCTGTAGCCACGACTATGCCGTCGGCGTTTCCGGTAGCTTCTATCTGGCGGACCACCCGCTGTATCATCGACTCCTTCCTGCCGTCGGGCGACTCGAGCACCTGCAGGAATTGTTTTGATCTGACGTCGTTCGACAGGGGCCAGAGTCTCTTGCCCGATCCCCCCGAAAGCAGTATTATCTTCATATCATGATTTTATTTTGGTATTAATTCACAAAGATACACAAAAATTCCCATCTTTTTTATTATCTTTGCAAAAAATACGATTTTATCATCACAAGGCATTGATTGTCCTGTTAGGATCCATTGGCTCGGTAGCTGTATAAGCGATGGATTATGATGCGAACGAAGTGAGCATAATTCTCTGTAAAATGAAAAAAATATTGATATACCTCCTTCTTCTCTTTCCGCTGATGGCTCTTGCTGTCCGCGACAAGGCTTCCGAGGCTCTGCTTGAGCGTATCGCTCCGGGCTCTAAGGGGCGCATCACATTTGAACTGCAGAAATCTTCCGCCCCCGATACGGACTTCTTCGAGATCACGATGAAGGGGGGCCGCCCACACATCGTAGGCAATAACTCGGTGTCGGTCGCGACTGGTCTCAACTGGTATCTGAAGCATTTCTGCGGCATCAATCTCACATGGAATAATATGACTGCATCACTTCCTGATATGCTCCCGGAAGTGAAGGAGCCCGTTCGCAAGGAGACACCGCTGACGATGCGTTATGACTTCAATTACTGCACATTCTCCTACTCCATGCCCTTCTGGGACTGGGCGCGATGGGAGAAGGAGATCGACTGGATGGCTCTCCACGGCATCAACATGCCTCTCGCCATTGTCGGCATGGAGTCGGCATGGCGCAACATGTTGCTTCGTCTCGGATATTCGGATAAGGAGGTAGGTGAGTTTATCGCAGGTCCCGCTTTCCTCGCCTGGTGGGCCATGAACAATCTCGAAGGGTGGGGCGGTCCCCTTCCCGAGTCCTGGTATAAGAATCAGGAGCAGCTTCAGAAAAAGATACTTGCGCGAATGGAGTCGCTGGGCATGACTCCGGTGCTTCCCGGCTATTGCGGCATGATGCCCCACGATGCCGCCTCCCGCCTCGGTCTTGACGTGATCGAGGGTAATCCCTGGAACGGATATGTCCGTCCCTCCAACCTCCTGCCCACCGACCCGAAATTTGACGAGATCGCCGATATATATTATGATGAGCTAACCAAACTTTATGGCAAGGCGAAATATTATTCAATGGATCCGTTCCACGAGATGAACGACGTGGATGTGGATTATGGCGAGGCCGGCGCCAAGCTGATGAAGGCTATGAAGCGGTGCAACCCCGATGCGAAATGGGTTATCCAGGGTTGGACCGAGAATCCACGTCCGCAGATGCTTGAGGCTCTGGAGCCCGGTGAACTGATTATACTCGATCTCTTCTCGGAATGCCGCCCTATGTGGGGCATTCCATCGGTCTGGAAACGAGACAACGGTTATGAAGGCCATACCTGGCTCTTTTGCATGCTTGAGAATTTCGGGGCTAACGTCGGCCTGCATGGCCGAATGGATCAGCTTCTCGATAATTTCAGTCAGACTAAGACCAATCCGCTCGCCCGCAATATGAAGGGTATGGGGCTTACGATGGAGGGTTCCGGCAATAATCCCGTGATGTTCGAGCTTATGTGTGAGCTGCCTTGGCTCGGCGATAAGATCCCGACAAAGGAGGAGTGGCTCGACGGCTATGTAAAGGCCCGCTACGGAGTCGACGATCCCGATATCCGTGCGGCATGGAAGGTGCTGGCCGACGGCATCTACAACTGCCCGCTCGGCAACAACCAGCAGGGCCCTCACGAGAGTATCTACTGCGGGCGCCCATCGCTCAATAATTTCCAGGTGAAGTCATGGTCTAAGATGCGCAATTATTATGATCCTGCTACTACGCTTGAGGCTGCGAGACTCATGGCGAAGGGTGCCGACCGAATGCGCGGAAACAACAATTATGAGTACGACCTCGTCGACTTTACCCGTCAGGCGCTCGCCGACCAGGGGCGCCGGCAGTATCAGCGCGCCATGTCTGACTATCGCACATTCTCCCGTAAGGATTTCGACGAGTCTTCAGCTCGATTCCTCGATATGCTCCTCCTGCAAGACCGTCTGCTCGGCACGCGCCCGGAGTTCCGCCTCGGAAGCTGGATAGAGGCAGCCCGCGATCGCGGTATGACGCCTGTCGAAAAGGATCAATATGAATGGAACGCCCGCACGCAGATCACTACATGGGGCAACCGCGAATGCGCCGACAACGGAGGTCTCCGCGATTATGCCAACAAGGAGTGGCAGGGACTTTTGAAAGATTTCTATTATCCCCGCTGGAAGGTATGGATGGATGCGCTTGCCGTCCAGATGGCCGAGGATGCCGGTCCTCGTCCCGATGCTCTCGGAGGCGGTCCGAACGCCAACAAGACATCCTCCGAACTATTTGCCATGGCTCTCCCCTCCGCTCCGGAGATCGACTGGTATGCCATGGAGGAACCCTGGACTCTCAAGACCGGCGTCTATACTTCCTCGCCTGAAGGAGACCCTATTGCTGTCTCACTCGAAGTCCTCGACTACCTGTCCAGATAATGCATAATTGGCTACGCTTTGCGGAATCAAGCATTAAGCATTAGGAATTATGTGTTGACGAAGATTATGCATTATGAATTATGAATTAAGCATTAAATATCTGAAGGGTGTCGGCGAGGCAAGGGCAAAACTCCTTGCATCCGAACTCGACATACATACATGTTCCGACCTGCTGCATTATTTCCCTACACGTCACGTAGACCGCTCCCGCTTCTATCGCATCCGTGACCTTTACGGCACGGAGATGCCCTATATCCAGATTAAGGGGCAGTTCATCAATTTCACTAAGGAGGGTGAGGGACGCAAGCAGCGGCTTACGGCGACATTTACCGACGGAGACCGTCTCTGTCAGGTCACATGGTTTGCAAAGATTCAGACCATCGCCAATATGTATCGTCCGGGTGTGGTGTATGTCCTGTTCGGAAAACCTGCCTTCAAGTATAACGCATGGCAGTTCGTACATCCGGAGATCGAGGTTTTTGATCCCGAACGTCCTCCGCAGGGCCTCCGAGGTATCTACGGACTCACTGATACTCTTCGTAAACGTGGATTCACCACGCGCCTGATGCAGACTATGACAGCCAACCTTCTCGACTCGATACCGGTCGGTTCCATCCCGGAGACCCTTCCTGTGGAGGTGATGCGGGAGCGCAATCTCATGCCCCTCGATGAGGCGGTCCGCAATATGCATCGTCCTGTGTCGATGCAGTCGCTTCAGAAGGCTACGGAGCGTATGAAGTTTGAGGAGCTTTTCTATCTCGAACTTCATATCCTTGAGTTCTCCCGCCGTCGCAACCTTCAGCTTCAAGGACATGTATTTACCAAAGTGGGTCCGCTTTTCAATAAGTTCTATTCGGAGGTGGTGCCGTTCCCTCTTACGGGAGCGCAGAAGCGAGTGCTGAAGGAGATACGCGAGGATATGCGTACGGGGCGTCAGATGAATCGACTTCTGCAGGGCGATGTGGGCAGTGGCAAGACTCTCGTGGCTTTCATGACTATGCTCCTCGCAGTGGATAACGGAAAACAGGCCGCTCTTATGGCGCCGACGGAGATTCTTGCTACGCAGCATGCCGAGGCCCTCGCGAAGTGGGCCGAGCCTCTGGGGATTGGCACCGCGTTGCTTACCGGGAGCACACGCACCTCGGAGCGCCGCCGCATAGCGGAGGGACTTGCCGACGGCTCCATACATATGCTGATCGGTACGCATGCGCTGATAGAGGATAACGTTGAGTTTCGCGACCTCGGAGTTGCTGTGATCGACGAGCAGCACCGGTTCGGGGTCGCGCAGCGGGCTCGCCTATGGAAGAAGGGTACGGTGCCTCCTCATGTGTTGGTTATGACTGCCACTCCGATTCCACGTACCCTTGCCATGACCGTCTATGGCGATCTTGACGTCAGTGTGATCGACGAACTCCCTCCCGGCCGCAAGCCAATCCAGACATGGCTCCGTTATGACGACAACCGCAATGAGGTTTACCGACATCTATGGAACGAGATTCAGAAAGGGCGTCAGGCATATATCGTCTATCCCCTCATCCAGGAGAGTGAGAAGACCGACCTGAAGTCAGCCGAGGAGGGATTCGAGCGCATCCGCGGTATATTCCCCGGTGTTGGAGTGAGCCTTGTCCATGGTAAGATGAAACCTGCCGAGAAGGATTACCAGATGCAGAAGTTCGCCTCCGGGGAGACAAAGATTCTAGTGGCGACCACCGTGATAGAGGTGGGCGTGAATGTACCGAATGCATCGGTTATGATAATCGAGAATGCCGAGCGTTTCGGTCTGTCGCAGCTCCATCAGTTACGCGGCAGGGTAGGGCGTGGTGCCGAGTTAAGCTATTGCATATTGATGAGTAAATATCAGATAGGGGCTGTTACTAAGAAGCGGCTCGGCATCATGACGGAGACCACCGACGGTTTTTTGATTTCAGAGGCCGACATGAAATTACGGGGACCGGGCGACATGGAGGGAACCCAGCAGTCCGGAATAGCCTTCAATCTCAAGGTTTCCAACCTTGCGCGCGACGGTCAGATCGTAGGTCAGGCGCGCGACACCGCCATGCGTCTTCTCGACGGTAAGCTTCTGCTGTCACCGCAAAGCATCGCCATCCTCAACTCCGAACTTCAGCATCGTTTCTCCAAGTCTATCGACTGGTCGCGCATCTCCTGATACCTTTGTCGGCCGATAACTAAAAAAGTTAGCCGGCCCACTTCCCTGGGGCCGGCTGCATAGCTTTGTAAGTCAGTTGTCTTTGAGTGAATCACATGTACGGTTTATATTTTTGATCACATTTATTCTATTTTTATAATCACATTTATCTATAGTTCTTTGTACTGTATCATAAAGCGCCTCTCCGAGGC
>JAIECF010000062.1 GCA_029068655.1 Muribaculaceae bacterium
GTGTTATTATAAGAGTTGCAACCGTAAGGCCAAGGGAGCCTAAAGATACCCAGAATGAGGGATTATAAGCACTGTTGCCGGTGGCGGTAGTCTCACGCTTTGCCTTGTCGTTAGGCTCAACGTAGATCATGTCATCCTGCTGCATGTAATATACCGGAGAAGACGCCAGACTCTGTGCGTCAAGCAGATTTACACGATAAGCCTCCTGTTTCCCTCCGCCAACATTTCTAAGCACAAGAATATTCTCACGCACGCCGTTCATCTTCAGATCGCCGGCCATAGCTATAGCGTCTATGATAGTAAGATGATCCTTATTGAACTCATATCGTCCAGGCTTGTTCACCTCGCCTAAAACAGAGAGACCTGTATTGGCAAACTCCACAGTCACAATGGGATCCTTTACGAGATCCTCTTTCCTGAGGTCATCAGCTATCTTTGCGGCTATCTGTTCGCGGGTGAGTCCTGCAATATGCAGTTTGCCCAAAACCGGGAACATTATGTCTCCCTGCGAGTCAATAGTATAATAAGAAATATACCCGTTTCCTCCGGTACCAGTATTGCCTACTGTCGTGGTTGATGATGTGGTCTGTCCGAGCCTGTTCTGCACAGTAACGAGATTGAACAAGTTTGAGAGTGCCGGATCCTGCGTGGTCACCATAATTGAGAGCTTATCTTCAGGCTTTAGCTTTATTTCAAGCATTTTCTCCGTCTGGACTATCGAGCCGGTATGGAGTTCCGGGAAATACGCGATGTTCTGGGGAGTGGAACATGATCCCAACACCAGTGCAACCGCCATAGAGCATGCAATAAACAGTTTTTTCATATATGATTTTTTTTGTTTTTTTAGTCTTCGGGAGCGGAGGCCGGGAAGCCTCCGTTCCATATTATTTCAGTTCAATTTCGGATGCGTTAATCGTCATTTTGGCAACGCCAATCATGTCGACACGCACTACAATTTCTGCTTTTCCCTCAGTAACCTGTATTACCTCCCCCTCGATTCCTTTGAGGCTTCCGCGAGCCACTACGACCTTGTCACCGAACTTCAGGGGTCTGTCGGCAAATGAGACTGGTATGTCAGACTGTCCGAGCATATATCTGAGAGTGTCGATCTGACTCTGTGGTATGACAGCCAAAGGACTTGACACGGAACCGCGCGACACGCCGGCCTTGTCTGTCATGAATCTCTTTATATAGGGGAGCGATACTATTTCATGACGCTCTTTCTGCGTACACTTTACAAATACAAGCGAGGGAATGATGACCTTTTCAACCTTAGCCTTACGGCCATTCTTCCATATACGCACTACGGTCTGCTTAGCCACATATGTCTCGTATCCGAGTTTCTCCAACCGTTCCTGGACGGCTTTTTCCGTATTATGGTTGACGATCGCCACAAACCACTTGCGAGATTCCACGCCTACGGCGTCGCCAACGCCAGAAGGCACTGTCGCAACGCACTCTTTTTCCGGGTCTGTAATCATTGTCAACTAAAGCAAATTAACAATTACAAGTACATCAAAAGATCAAGCAGACTCTTTTTGAAATGCAAAATTAATAAATAATCGCGATACTGGCAATATAATTCGATATTATTTTTTCTTAAAGAAATTCAAGGAATGCACACAGGGAAGTGGGGTTTGGCGGATTGGGGATTTTTTTGTAAATTTGCAGACTCAATCAGATAAGATTCAGTACGCAGGCTATGCACTGCGGTAAAACAGGTTTAAATTACAGGTAAGGTCATTTTGACAGAAAGATAATGTTAAAGAAGAGTACACTTGAACATATCATAAGCAATGACATGTCGGAAATGTGGAATGCGCTTCTTCCTGAAGAAAAGCGCATAGTCACCGACAATTTCAACATATCCACATATAAGAAAAACCAGATTATTTATTCCGAGAACGAGAATCCCGAATACCTTTGGTGTCTGCTGAAAGGAAAAGTAAAGATGTATAAGGCCGGAATAGGAGATCGGGTACAGATTCTTCGTCTCTATTCTCCGGTGCAGTATTTTGGATATAGAGCATATTTTGCAAAAGAACCATACCTATCATCTGTCGCAGCTGTCGAGGAGTCTGTACTTGGAAGGGTGCCGATGCAGATTGTTGAAAGACTGATAAGAGGAAATATCAACCTCGCTATGTTTTTCATACATGAACTCTCTAGAAATCTCGGCGGATCAGATACAAAAATCGTAAATCTTACGCAGAAACACATAAGGGGCCGTCTTGCCGATGCCCTTCTGCTTCTACGAGATAATTACGGTCTTGAAGATGATGGAGCCACACTGCGTATTTACATGAGCAGAGAGGATCTGGCTAGTCTAAGCAATATGACGACAGCTAATGCGATCAGAACTCTGGCCACTTTCGTTTCGGAAAAACTCATTCTTGTAGACGGACGGAAGATTAAGATCATTAACGAAGAGCAGCTACAGAAAATTTCCAAAAACGGATAATGTAACCATTATCCATCTCAACTATATTATACGTACGGTAATATGGAATTTTAGGTCCGGAATCCTCCAGAGATAGGATTCCGGACCTTAATATAATATCTGGTTATTCGGATTTTTCTTCGTGTAGCAGTCTCTTAAGAGTCGTTCTGTCTACCGCTCCTTTAGAAGTTCGGGGTAAAGATGACATAATTATAACCTCTTTAGGCGATTTGACACCAAGATCAAGATTTTTTCTGTATTGACGCAATCTCACTTCAACTGAAGCTCGAAGTAGCTCTTCGTCGATATTGCCGCCACTCGACTCTACTACCAGGACCAGTTTTTCACCCCATTTACGATCTGGAACTGAGGAGATGCAGTAATCAAATGCGATAAAATGTCCGAGACTACGTTCAAGATCCTCAGGACTTATCTTTATTCCTCCGCTGATGATAGTGTGGTCCGCCCTTCCAAGGATTCTGAATTCATCGGGCGACGTCACTTCCGCTATATCGTTTGTGGTGAGAATCTTTCCATCAGGCATATGAATTATCAGGCATCCTTCTTCACTGGCATCGACCGTAATTCCCTTAAGGGTCTTGAAACCTGCGCCATTTCCATCAACTTTCCTCAACGCTATATGAGATGCGGTCTCAGTCATGCCGTAACTTTCCCATACGTTATAGCCAGACAATACTATACGGTGTCTTATTATTGAGGGTATTGGCGATCCTCCTATAAGGATAGTGCGTATACCGGTCCATCTTTCGTTGGAGTCAAGTATCCATTCCATCTGGGCAGGGACCAGTGAAAGAAGATCGATTCTCTCATCCTTCTCCACTTCGCTCAACGGACGTGACGATGGATGCTCTGAAGTCAATTCGCATTCTGCTTCTTCTGCCCTGACTGTCATCATCATCGATGCGATATATTTGAAATCAAGGCATGTATGAAGCCGACTGCTCTCATCTATACCGAAAAACTCGTTGGTACGTCGCGCACTGCAACGCATGAATTCCTTCGAGAGCCTGATTTCTTTTGGTTTTCCGGTTGATCCGGAAGTATGGCATACTACATAATCTTTGGAGTCATACCATATAGATTCAAATTCCTGCTGTGTCATATCAGTATCTCCAATCAAGTACCGAATATGCCTCATCGTCGATGGTGACAGAAGGATCGTAATGCATTCTGTCGGAGTCGAGAATAAGAGGACATTCAAAGTTATTGGTAAACAACGCTCCTGTGCCGAGTCCCTGAGGAATGGAAGTGTTCAGTGTCGCGGTCCACTGGGCTAGAGCGTTCAACCCTACATTTGATTCCAAAGCTGAAGTTACCCACCATCCAATCCCCCTCTCCTCTGCCAGTCTTATCCACTCTTCAGCACCGGAAAAGCCTCCGCATAAAGAAGGTTTCAATATTATGTACTGAGGATTGACTTCATCGAGCAGAGTTGTCTTGGCAGCCTTTCCGTATATTCCTATGAGAGACTCATCGAGGGCGATCTTTAGTGGAGACACCTGGCATAGAAAAGCCATCAACTCCGGCAGACCGGCCGGAATTGGCTGCTCTATGCTGTGAACACCGAGATCTGATAGACGTTTAAGGCGAGGAAGAGCGTTATCCATAGAAAAGCCACCATTGGCATCAACCCTTATCTGAAGTGAGGTTTCGGAATATTTTTTTCTGATGTACTCAATCATCTCGACTTCTTTCTTCCAATCTATAGCTCCTATCTTGAGCTTAATGCAATGGAATCCCTGCTTCACCTTATCGTCAATACGCTCAATCATCTCGTCGAAATCTCCCATCCATACCAGGCCATTGGTCTCAATGCTGCCATTACCCATTGTAAAATCCGACGGGAAATACAAATGTCTGCATCCGCTGGCATAGTCTCTGAGAGCCTGTTCGAGGCCAAAAAGGATGCTGCTGTGCCGAGACAGATCTGTTTCCTTATCAAGGGCTATATTCGCAAGCAACTCTATGAGCTTATAACCGTAGTTTCCATCCGCCTCCGGAGACAGTCCAGGGAAAACAGAACATTCTCCTATTCCGAATTTCGTAGGCTCACTTTCATCAAATACCTTTATAAAGAATGTGGGCTTCTCGGTCAGAATTCCTCGGCTTGTACCGGCGGGATGTCTGAATTTAAGTAAATATGGTGCGTAAGCGAGTCTCATGGGAACATCGGGTATTGATCGAAATCCGGATCTCTCTTCTCGAGAAACGCGTTCTTTCCTTCCTGTGCTTCATCCATCATGTAATACATCAATGTTGCGTCGCCTGCAAACTCCATCATACCTCTTTGGCCGTCGAGTTCCGCATTCAGGGCCCGTTTTATCATTCTGATGGCAAACGGTGACCGTTTCATTATAGTGCGACACCAGTCTACAGTGGTCTCTTCAAGCTTTTCAAAAGGAACTACACAATTCACCATACCCATCTCCAAGGCTTCTTGCGCTGTATATTGCTTACACAGAAACCATATCTCCCGTGCTTTCTTCTGTCCAACACAACGTGCGAGATAAGAACTTCCAAAACCTGCATCAAAACTGCCAACCTTAGGTCCGGTCTGCCCAAATTTTGCATTCTCGGAGGCTATGGAAAGATCACAAAGCACCTGAAGCACATTTCCACCACCGATAGAATATCCGTTGACCATTGCTATCACCGGTTTTGGGATGCTCCTTATTGCATGGTGCATTTCCAGGACATTGAGTCTCGGAGTGCCATCATCATCTACATATCCTCCTACTCCTTTCACATTCTGGTCGCCTCCGGAGCAGAACGCCTTATCGCCCGCACCCGTCAGCACCACTACCCTGATATCATTTCTTTCACGGCATAGGCGCATTGCATCGAGCATCTCGAAATTAGTCTTCGGACGGAATGCATTATATACCTTGGGACGATTTATTGTGATTTTTGCGATCCCTTCGAATTCTTCGAAGAGAATATCCTCATATTCCTTTATTGTCTTCCAGTCAAACATATCTTACTAAAAATAATTATTATAAAATTGCTATAGTTTTTATTTTTTGTTCTTTTCGAAATAACCTGAAAGCACATCGGCGCTTACTTTTGGAGGAGTCTTGACAAGAAGAAGCCTTGGAAAATCAGAGTTTTCTCCAAGCCACTCCGTTCCTGCCTCAAGCTGCGATAAATTTTCTGCCTCCATTACTTCCATACCATAAGCTTCAGCTATTTCCGCAATGTCAGGGAGATCCTTTACGCAAAAATACTTTTCCAAAATCTCTTCCGGAAGTCGGGAAGTAGATTTAATGAAACGGAATATACCTCCTCCGGAATTATTCATCACCACCATGCGCATATCATATGGAACATCACCAAGCGCGGATGCTCCTGAGTCGTATAGCCATGATATATCGCCAGTTATCAAAGTAGTCTTACCCTTATAGGACCATGCTCCACCCACAGCAGTAGATGTGCTTCCGTCGATTCCCGAAACGCCTCTGTTGCAATATTCCGCATGGCACTGATGCTTAAGAAGCTGGGAGTATCTCACCACTGTTCCATTTGAGACAAATAGATTGTCAAATCGGAGATTAGAAAAAATATAATCGAGAGCCTTTATATCCGACCATGGGGCATGGTCAATATATTTCCGTGTCAACGTGCATGCTTTCTGTCTAAACTCAAGCCATCTGGATGCATAACGGGAGCATATGACCGATTTTGATTTTCTGATCACACCACACAGCTGTCTGAGAAAAGGCGCCGGACTTACATCTATCTTATGTGTGAGCGACTTGAAGCAATCGCAAAAATAATTTGAATGTCCCAGACTCCAATGATAGCGTGGAGGATAATCTCTCAGATACTGCTTGAGCATCCTCGAGACAAGCGCTCCTCCGATAGATATAACTATGTCTGGACGCATCTCAAGCTTTTCATCTTCTGTCATATCACACAAGACTGCATCTACCATAGTTGCAAGAGGTTGAGGATCATGTAGATTCGAGAGGGTTTCGGCCATAACCACTACATTTGGATATGAGGCAAACATTCTCATGGCTCTGTCAAGCATATGATCTGGTGTGCAGAAACCGGCTACAAGCATTACCCGAGCATCTATCATTTCCTCTGCAAGATTCCTTATGATTTCCTGCGGCAGAGATTCAGACTGCTCTACAAGTTTTACACTCCTTTCATGAAGTATACCTACTTCAGACATTCCTCCCAACGGCTCAGCAAGCTGAACATTTATATGTACAGGTCCCTGTTTGCCTTCTTTAGCCTTGATCAAAGCTTCATTAACAGTTCGATTCACCGTCCACATCACTTCTTCGGAATACACCCGCTCGCGCCCTTCCGGAATAGCCCTGACATCATAACTGCCTTTTACAATATGATCGAGAACACCATACTGACGAATAGTCTGAGAGTCATCCTGATCTATCCATTCTCGCGGTCGGTCGGCAGAAATCACAATCAAAGGTACACCGGAATAATAAGCTTCCGCTATAGCGGGAGAATAGTCAAGGACAGCTGTACCTGAAGTGCAGACAAGTGCCACCAATTGCCGCTCGACCAATGCGCAACCATAAGCCTGAAATGCAGCGCTGCGCTCATCTACCACAATGCGTTTCGAGATCTCACCGCATGCCTCGATTGCCATGAGAAGCGGAGCATTACGTGAACCCGGACTGCAATATGCGGTCCTTACTCCATGAGATTTCAGAAGTTCCACAATCTGGCGGCAATAAACATTGGACGTGTCAATCATATTGAATTGTAGACCATGAAAATGATATATAAAAGGGAGCAACGAATTGCCGCCGCTCCCGCAATATAATTAAATATGGAGTTTAGTCTGAACTTTGTCAGATAGCGGATCTTACGATACCCCTGTTTGAGTTCTCCACAAAATTTACGATTTCATCACGATACTTCGAAGGAGCACAAACTTCCCGAATCATTCTTATCGCATTAGTGACATTAAGGTCGCTGAGATAAAGGATTCGATAGATTTCCTGAATCTGCTGTATTTCCTCAGGCTTAAATCCCCGGCGCTGAAGGCCTATTGAATTGAGCCCAACGAATGAAATCGGCTCACGTGCCGCCTTGATGAAGGGGGGGATATCCTTATTGACCAAGGCCCCACCCTGCAGCATGACATTGCGGCCAATATGACAGAACTGATGTATAAGGCTTCCTCCGCCAATCACGGCACAATCATCAACAATGACTTCTCCGGCCATCTGAGCTGCATTGGATATTATCACCTGATTTCCGATCACGCAGTCATGGGCTATATGCACGTAGGCCATGAGAAGGCAATTTGTACCGACTACTGTTTTCCCTTTAGAGGCTGTGCCTCTATGCACGGTTACACATTCGCGAAGCACAGTTCCGTCTCCAACATATGCATAAGTTTCTTCACCCCTGAACTTGAGATCCTGAGGCACTGCTGCCACAGTCACTCCGGGAAAAATCTTAACACCATCACCAATACGGGCTCCAGGATAGATATTGACATTGCAGTCTATCTCGCAATTATCGCCGATCACCACATCCTCGTGAATAGTAGTGAAGTTACCGATCTTGACGTTATTTCCGATCTTAGCATTCGGGTGTACGCAGTTCATCTGTGCCATAGCCTTACTTGTTCTTTATGATTTGAGCCATGAACTCAGCCTCGCACACGATCTTTTCTCCGACAAAAGCGTATCCCTTCACCACCGCGCATCCTCTGCGGATCTCGGTAGCGAGCGAAACATTGAGGAGAAGAGTATTTCCCGGCACTACCTTCTGACGGAACTTAACATTATCTATTTTGAGGAAGTAGGTTGAATACTTTTCCGGTTCCTCAAGGAAGTTAAGTACAAGCACTCCGGCAGCCTGTGCCATTGCCTCTACCTGAAGCACACCGGGCATCACCGGCTCCTCAGGGAAGTGACCTTGGAAAAACGGCTCATTGACTGTGACGTTTTTCACTGCAACACAATGTTTGCGGTCTATCTCAATCACCTTGTCGATCAGCAGGAAAGGATAGCGGTGCGGAAGAAGTTTTTTGATTCCATTCACATCTATAAGCGGAGCTATGTTAGGATTATAGACGGGACTCTGGATCTCTGTGTGCTTAACTTCCTTGCGGAGCATACGCGCAAACTTATTGTTGACCGTATGTCCCGGCCGGATCGCGACGACCCTACCTTTCAGAGGACGGCCTATAAGGGCTATATCACCAATCACATCCATCAGCTTGTGGCGGGCAGGTTCGTTATCCCACTGAAGAGGCTTGGGATTGATATATCCAATCTTATCTACTGTCATATGGTCTACCTTCACCGCATCACAGATCTCGTTGATTTTTTCCTGCGATACAGGCTGATCATATATGACAATGCTGTTCTGAAGGTCTCCCCCCTTGATCAGGCCATGCTGAAGCAACGCCTCGATCTCGCGGACAAAGACGAATGTGCGTGCACTGCCTACTTCCTGTCGGAAATCAGCGAGATCATCAAGCACGGCAAACTGATTTGGAAGTACCGGAGAATTATACTCAACCATTACCTCCACACTGAAGCCTTCATCAGGATAAATAGTGATGGTAGCTCCATTTTCATCCTTGTACTGGATCTTCTCCTTAATAATATAATAATCCTTGTCTGCGTTAAGTTCCTCAAGTCCTACCTCCTCAAGCTTTTCGGTATATATAGTAGCGCTTCCATCAAGAATAGGTAGTTCCGGACCATCTACTTCAATAAGACAGTTATCAACGCCATACGCGTATAGAGCAGCCATAGCGTGCTCTATCGTGCTGACACGTGCATCACCTTTTCCGATAACAGTGCCGCGTGTAGTATCCACCACATTCTCCGCCAGAGCGTCAATGACGGGTTGCCCTTCAAGATCGATCCGCTTGAACTTCACTCCGAAATTAGCTGGAGCCGGATTAAAGACGGCAGTCAACTGTTTGCCTGAATGAAGGCCTTTTCCCTCCACCTTAATCGGGGCTTTTAAAGTAAGTTGATTCATATATATTTTTATTTTTGTTTCTAATTAACAATAAAATAGTTTCGATGAACTGCTCCGCCTTATTTGCTGCGGTGCAGTTCATCGAATAATTCTTTAAGCCTATTGATGTATACCATATTTCTGGCAAATTTACGAATATCCACTGCCGGATATCCCATAAGCCTTTCTCCGTCGCCCACATTGCCCGGGATGCCTGATTGTGCGCCGAATTCATTATGGTTTCCTACACTTATGTGGCCGGAAAAGCCGACTTGTCCGCCGACTCGGTTGCCATCGCCGATCTTAGTGCTTCCAGCCACTCCTGACTGTGCAGCAAAGACATTGTCCTTTCCGATCTCCACATTATGGGCTATCATGATCAGATTGTCAAGTTTTGTTCCCCGGCCGACTCTCGTACATCCGAATGTGGCGCGGTCGACAGTAGTATTAGCACCTATCTCAACATCATCCTCAATGACTACTATGCCGGTCTGGGGAAGTTTATCATATCCTCCATCGGGATTGGGAGCGAAACCAAATCCATCACCTCCAATCACTACTCCACTATGCAATATGCATCGATTTCCTATTTTACAGCCGGCATAGACCTTTACACCGGCATAAAGGATACAGCCTTCACCGACTTCCACACCGTCGCCTATATAGGTCTGAGGGTAGATCTGACTTCCTTTCCCTATTGTCGCACCCTGCCCGATATAAGAGAACGCACCGATATATGCGTCTTCCGGAATTTCAACTCCTTCCGCGATGAAGCAAGGATTTTCTATGCCGGATTTTGCCGGTAATGAATTCTGTATGGCACGCAGAAGCTCGGCCAGCGTAGCATACGGATCATCTACACGCAGTAAGGTCACGCCGTTAGGGTTCGGGTGTTCGAACGATTTCGACACAAGAACGGCAGACGCATTGGTAGACTCCAGAAAATGCGAATATTTAGGGTTCGCGATGAACGTAAGCTGCCCTTCAGCAGCTTCCTCTATCTTCGCAAATCCTGTAAGAACAATATCAGAATCGCCGTCTACGACTCCATTAATCAGAGAGGCAAGTGCCCCGGTGGTCATTTCCATATAGGTTTCAGACGAGGAGAAGCTCTAATGAAAACATTAAAAAAATCTTATTCTGCAGACATGTCTGCAAATATTTTGCAAATATCGTAAAAAAATCTGACATAACAATAAATTAAGGATAAAAAATTAGGATACACACTAAATTATGCTTTTTTTTAAATATTCTTAAGAATACTTTTCGCCGTTTAAAAAATAATTGTTAATTTTGCACATTATTGTATACCCTTCAATAGAG
>JAIECF010000063.1 GCA_029068655.1 Muribaculaceae bacterium
TCCAAGACCGTCTCGGTGAAGGTTGCTGACAAGAACTCCGCTTTCGAAGCTGTCATCCCCGCTTCCGTCACCTATGGTGGTACCACCTACTCCGTTACTGAGATCTGCAGCTATGCTTTCTACGACTGCAGCAGCCTGACCTCGATAAGCATTCCGAACTCTGTTAATCGCATCGGCCAGTATGCTTTCGGGCACTGCAAAGGCTTAACGTCGGTGACAATACCAAACTCCGTTACCCGTATCACCGACTATACTTTCTGCGGCTGCACGGGCTTAACGTCGGTGACAATACCAAACTCCGTATACTATATCGGACCCTATGCTTTCGATAGCTGCACGGGCTTAACCTCGGTGACAATCCCAAACTCCGTAAACTATATCGAAACCTATGCTTTCTGCGACTGCACGGGCTTAACGTCGCTGACAATCCCAAACTCCGTAACCTATATAGGATCCGTTGCTTTCTACAACTGCAGCAGCCTGACTTCCATAAAGGTTTCTTCTTCGACTCCTCCTTCGGCCAATGAAGACACTTTCAGCGATGATACCTACAAACAGGCAACGCTTGACGTCCCGGAAGAATATCTTACCGTCTATCGTAAGGCAACTCCCTGGAATAAGTTCCAAAATATTAAGACCACAAAGATATATTCCGACGGCGTGTTTCGCTTTCAATTGATTGAAAATGGAGCCCACGAGGCAATTCTTATCGGCGGGAACTACAGTTCGCTTAAGGAAGCTATCATCCCCGAAAGCTTCATCGTCAATAGTACCACCAAAGCTTCCACGCGCTATTATGTAACTTCAATTGCTTCCGAAGCCTTCAAAAACTGCACGCGCCTTACCGATGTTGTAATCCCCGGCTCGGTAACGTCAATCGGTGAGGGTGCTTTCGATGGTTGTACCGGTCTTATCAAATCGGCATATCCCGATAACATATCAAATCCATTTAAGTACGGTATTGCCATTGCATATCCTGCAAAAGGGGCTACAATAGAAAATGGGGTAGTTGTTGACAAATCGACCCTCTACTTTGCTCCTGTAACACTGTCAGGCGAATACACCATTCCCAACACGATAAAAACAATCGGCGACAATGCATTCTCATTATGCAAGGATCTAACTTATGTACGCATGCCGGCGACGTTGTCGAATATCGGCAAAAATGCATTTGAAGGCTGTAATATTTATGACTTCACTATTCCTAACTCAGTTAAGGTATTTGATATGGAGTTATTGGCCGGTAATCCATTGAAATCGTTGACTGTAGGATCAGGTGTTACGCATATTATTGGGGCGAACTTATTCAACAATTCCAACCTTGAGAAGATTTTCTGGTTGGGAAACATTCCCCCTGTTGGATACGAAGGATTTGATCCTGTCGTCAATTTTGTATCAAACGACCAATACCATTTTTCAAATCAGATATTATATCCTTTCCTGAGCTCTATTTTCGAGGTCGGAGGAATTGTATATGTCCCTGTCAGTCCGGCCGAAAGGACCTGTAATGTCGTTGATTATCTGTATGCTCCATCGAATGCTAAATTCTCAGTCCCTGCTACTATTGAAAATAAAGGAATCCAGATGAAGGTGATTGATGTCGGTGCGTACGCCTTCTACCATCATGACTATCTTATAGACATTGCTTTGAATAATAATGGTGTTATAGATGACTATGCTTTCTATGACTGCTTGAAATTGCAGTCAGTGACATTTGGCAGCAACATCCCGGCAATCAGAAACCATTCGTTCCAAAATTGTGAGGTTCTGAAACGGGTAGAGAACTCACCGGCTTTGATATCAATTGGCCGATGGGCATTCTCCGGATGCGTGGGTATGGATTACTTCTCTGTCGGAAATAAAATAGAATCTTTTGGTGAAGAGGCTTTCTCTGACTGTACTGGACTGACAAAATTCTATTCATACGCATCCAAACCTCCGGTATGCGGGGCTCAGGCACTCGACGATATAATCAAATGGAACTGTAAACTGTATGTACCTAAAGGAAGTGAAAGTCTTTACGCATCAGCACCTCAGTGGAGAGATTTCTTCTATATCGAGGGCGTAGAATCCGGGATTGAGTCAATCCTGACAAACGATGAAACGGATGCCGAAATCTTTGACCTTAACGGTATAAAACAAACTAAACGTAAGGAAGACCTTTCTTCCGGAATTTATATCATCCGTCAGGGTAATGAAGTAACGAAGAAAGTTGTGAAATAACGGTATGACCCGAAAAATTTTCGTTTCACCTCCGTCCACTAAAAATGGACAAGATTGATTGTATAGAGGCTGTCTAACAAGTTTAGGCGGCCTCTATCTGTTTAAGGCACAGGTAAAAAATATGGCTCGAAAGGAATTACTATTCAATCCACGGCTGGGACTCAAAGATTCCGGCCGACAGCATCAACTGCCAGCTCTCGCCCGAAAACATCAAGGCCATTGCCGAGAAGCAGGCTGAATTGGAGGCGCTCAACGCCGCAGCGCTCGTGACCCCGACTCCCGATGTGGCGCCCGACAAGGTGTTTGACGCCATCGTTGCTCCCCATAAAGGCAAGGTTGTTGTCGTTGACCTCTGGAA
>JAIECF010000064.1 GCA_029068655.1 Muribaculaceae bacterium
GTATCTAAGACGGCGGCGGAAATTTCATCTGAATCGGCAAAAATCGCAGCCGAATCCGGAATGGCGGCGGCAAAAGATATGGCGGCCGACAAATTAGCGGAAGCAAAAGCGGCAGCGGCAGATCAACTTGCCAATGCGAAGGAAGCAGCCCAATCTGCAGCGGCTCAGGCACAAGACAAAGCTGCAGAATTGAAAGAGAGTTTGCAGGACAAACTGGCTGACGCCAAGGATGCCCTTGGCGACAAGGTAGACCAGGCAAAGGACGCCCTAAGCGGTTTCGCCGCCCAGGCCCTCGACAAGATCTCCGGCTTCGCCGCCAAAGCTTCACAAGCAGCAGCCCAGAAAGCAAAAGACCTCAGCGACTAATGATTACTGATGAATTATCAATGACTCAACTTTCGTATGCTCTTTTATTATCACGCAAAGGCGCAAAGGGACAGAGTTTCAGGACCTTATGAGCTTCGCGACATAGTCTTTGCAAGCTCGCAATGAATTGCGGCCTGCTGCGCATCGGCCGGAGGACGCAGAAAAAGCTACGCAGTATTAAAGTTCTTACCTTTGAACTACAATAAATTAGAACTAGCGAAATTTATATCAATGATCAAATATTGATAGTGTTAACGTTTTGAAAAAGAGGACTCACTTGCATGGTGGGTCCTCTTTTTTTACATGACTTTGAAAATTATCATTGAGATAATTGCTAATAAGCGGAGTTTTCATTAACTTTGCAAATATATTTGAATTGAGTCTTCTGAAGACTGAAGACTGAAGACTGAAGACTGAAGACTAACAACTATGAACAAGATAGCAAGATATTTCACAGCAGCGGCATCAGTGGCCGCTATAGCACTCGCCGGCGGATGCGGCGAGAAGGGTTTCAAGATCGAAGGTGAACTCGCCGACAGCGACGGCGACAAAGTGCTTCTCGAAAAAGCCGATTTCTCCGGCTACTGGACCATCGTGGACTCCACACGTACCGACAGCAAGGGTAAGTTCAAATTCTCACAGCCTCAGCAGAGCGGCCCGGAGATATTCCGACTCTCACTCGACGACAAATACATCTATCTCCCCGTAGACTCCACAGAGACTTTGACAGTGACAAGCTCCAAGCAGAACTTCGGTCACGACTTCAACGTAGCCGGCTCAGAACAGGCAGCACGCATGGCACAGTTCGAGAAAGACCTCATTGCATTCGTACCCTACTTCGGCAACGCTGACTCCCTCAAGAACTTCAAGAAACACATCTACAACAACTACATGCACGACGGGCGCGGAAACGTGATGACCTACTATATACTCACAAAGACAATAGGAAATGAACCACTTTTCGATCCCACAACGGAAGACTTCCGCTATATCGTTGCCGTAGCCAACAATTTCCAGCAGTTCCGTCCGGATGATGCCCATACTCCCTTCCTGCTCAATCTCGCAAAAGCTGCGCAACGCCATCATAATGATCAGAACGGTATCCGGACTGTCATCAACGCCGAGGAAATCAAGGTTCTCGAGATCGCGCTCAATGATGAAAACGGGAAAGAGAAGAAACTCACCGACATGGTCGGCAAGGGTAAACCGGTGATAGTTGCATTCACCCTGATGCGCGACGGAGCTACTCCTGAAATCAACCGCCAGCTTGCGGAGCTCTACAATGCAGGCCGCATCGACATCTACAACGTAAGCCCTGACCGCGACCAGTATGGATGGCGCGAAGCAGCAGCCAACCTACCCTGGACCACAGTGCTCGACCCATCGGCAGGACAGGACAGAGTGTTCCTGCAATACAACGTAGGCGAGCTCCCGACATTCTTCGTCTATAACTCCAACGGAGAACTCATCGCACGCTGCATGAACGTGAAGGAAATCAGGGAGAAGCTTTAAGGGTTAAGAGTTAAGGGGTGAGAGTTAAGAGTTAAGAGTTAAGGGTTAAGGGTTAAGGGTTAAGGGTTAAGGGTTAAGGGTTAAGAATTAAAAGTTAAGAGTTGTAAGTGATGAGCATGATGGATTGGAAAGATGCACTCGCATCCCTCTCTGGCCTTCCCGAGGGAGAAGCCACTGATGACACTTCCGAAGGCAACACTGCGCCAAGGACTCAGTCTGAGGTTCCCCAACAGAAATCTCCTCTCCACGTCCTGATCGAGAAGAAAGGACGCGGAGGGAAGACAGCTACTATCATCGAGGGTTTTGAGATTTCTGACGAGGAAATCGACGAAATAGCCCGAAGCCTAAGGAAGAAACTCGGCACAGGGGGGAGCGCACGCGGAGGCGAGATACTGATACAAGGCGACCGCAAGACTGATGTAGTCCGGCTCCTGAAGGAAATGGGATTCAAAGCATAATTCATAATGCATAATTCTTAATGCATAATTCTTAATGCATAATTATCTGACTTTTGGAATTCATCTGCATCATATTTTAATTGATCATTAATCATTGATCATTAATCATTGATCATTGATCGTTAATCGTTGATCATTAATCATTGATCATTAATCATTTGAACAAGTGCTTCAGCTTCAGAGAGCCTCAGCAGGATCGGGCAAGACATATACGCTGGCCAAGAAATTTATAGAATATTATATTTCCCAGGCAGACAAGACCGGGCGCAGACATCTGCGTCCGGTCCGCGCCTTGCGAGAATCGCTCCAGCATATACTCGCCATAACATTCACCAACAAAGCCACCAATGAGATGAAGCTGCGCATAGTGGATAAACTCAATGCACTGGCTTCATGGACTCCCGCTATACCCATATCAAAAACAGACTATCTTGAAGACTTCACAAAAGAGTTTTCCTGCACTCCACAGGAAATAGCGGCGGTATGCAAATATGCACTCAAGGTGCTTCTGACCGACTATGGTGACTTCAAGGTGTCAACCATCGACTCATTTTTCCAGACCGTATTGCGCACATTCGCCTATGAAGCTGACCTTGACGACACCTACCAGCTTGAGCTCGACTCAAACTACGTAACACAAATGGGTCTGGACACTACTCTCGACGACATAGACACCAATGAGAATCCGACCCAAGGGGCAGTCTGGGTGGAAAGCATGATGGAAAACAAGGCCGCCACGGGAAAGGGATGGAATATATTCCAGAAAAGAGAGAACCGCTCCAGCGTCTACGGCGAGATTCTTAATGCCAGCAGAAACCTCGCAAAAGAAACCTTCAAGGAGATCAGGGAAAGCCTTGATAAATATTTCGAGAAGAATCCCGATTTCTTCAATACCTTCCATCAGCTCTGCCGACACTACGAGCAGCCACAGCGCGAGGCATTCGCCAGAATGAGGGAGGCGGCCCGCGCCGTGCGCGACGCTTTCCGTGAAGCCGGACTCGACATGAAGGAGACAGCGGGGACCTATCTCGCGAGCCGCGTCAGAAACATGTCGCAATCATGGGACTGGGACCACTCCATCGAAGAGGGAGCAACCTTCAAGATTCCTGAATTCACACGGAAAGGAGCGACAACAAGGGTGTTTCATCCTCAAAAGGAAAATCCGCATCTCGGGACTCCGGTGGAAGACTATATCCAGCAACTTGCCGAAAAGATGTATGAATGCTTCGAAGCATGGCGTAAGGAAGCCTCCTCCGACAGGATGAAACGATGGCGTATCTACCGCGCCACAATGCCCTACGTAGGACTGCTTCAAAGCGTACGCAGCAATTCAAGACTTTTCCTGACCGACAGCAACACCGTCGAACTCAGCGAGACAAACTCCATACTCAACCGCATCATAGGCGACGATGACGCTCCTTTCGTGTATGAGCGACTTGGAAGCCGTCTGGAGCATTTCCTCATAGACGAGTTTCAGGATACAAGCAAGCTCCAATGGCTCAACCTCCGTCCCCTCCTCTTAGAAAGCGAGAGCAACGGAAATGACAACCTGATAATCGGCGACGCGAAACAGAGCATCTACCGATTCCGCAATGCCGATCCAAACCTGATCACATCTGAAGTGCCAAAGGAATTTGCCTCAACCTGCCTGGAATGCGGAAACACTCCTGCTGAGAACACCAACTGGCGAAGCAGTCTCCGAATAGTGAAATTCAACAACCTTTTCTTCCGGTTCTTCTCAAGAGAACTCGGAGAGAAGATGGAAAGCCTATACTCTAACACCGTACAACCACCATCGCATAAGGAAAACACCGGCTACGTGCGGGTGGAGCTATTCGAGAATGTCTCTGCCAACGACGATGTGCCCCCACACTTCGACGAGATACCACTCCTAATATCCGACATGCTGGCGCGCGGCTATCACATGAGCGAAATAGCAGTACTCGTAGACACTCATGAACAAGGCGCAAAGATAATAGAGCGAATAATGCTTCATAACCTGCGCGACGACACGGAACAGAAAATAAACTTCATCAGCGCCGACTCTCTTCAGGCCGGAGAGTCTCCGGCCGTACAGACGGTAGTGTCGATCCTCGAAGCCATCAACAACGGGACACAGGCCCGGCTCAATCCTAAAGAGGAGAGGAAAGACAAAGGTGCCGGCGAATGGAGCAGACTGAGAGCTGACTTCAGTTTCTTCGCAATGGGGCATCCGGACGCCCCCCTGTCAGAACTCCTATCGAGATTTCTTGACGGGGAATACAATCCCGATGCCATACGCGACATGCTCGCAGAGATGAGCACGACTGTGCTTCCGGCTCTCGTAGAGAATATCATCCACCAGTTCATACCGGCTCATTCCCGTCAGTCAGAAGCCGCATTCCTTGCAGCTCTCCAGGATATGGTGATCGAATTCTGCGAGGGCCATACCTCCGACATAGCCACATTCCTGCAGTGGTGGGAAAAAAAAGGACGTTTCAGGTCTATATCATCGCCGGAAGATGCAGACGCCGTCAACATAATGACCGTCCACAAATCCAAAGGTCTTGAATTCAGATGCGTAATTGTCCCCTACTCCAAACAGACGGTGATGCCGGTATCATCTCTCCAGAAAGAATGGCTATGGGTGCAGCCCGACCTATCGGATGCGCCGGGAATACCACATATCCCATGGATACCGGTATGGAGCGATCCTAAACTCGAAGAAACCATTCATGCCGAAATCTACAGGGAATATCTCGACAACTACATGACAGACAAGGTCAACATGGCATATGTGGCCTACACCAGAGCCATCGACGAACTCTACATATATTCACCGGCAGCGGAAAAGGAAAACGGAAGGGCTCCCGACTCCCTGCGGATAGGATCCTACCTATGGAGGTGCGGATCAGAAGCAGAGGAAATCACCGCCGACATAAAGGCGGCGTATCCTGACATCGCCGACTATATTCCCGATGCAAATGAGATTGATGTGAGTGCGGAAGAGAAAGTGTGGAGTTTCGGCACTCCTCTGACAAAGGAGGAAGTAGAAGCCGGACACAAAAAAAAGGAGGATGGCCCCGTGAGCCTCTCTGTGCCGGAATACAGATGCGGCACCGTCATTCCGGCCCTCATATACTCCGATCCGTCAAGTCCGGATCTTGACACACTGCCTTCAGACCTCAGGGAGGAACATACGGATGAACAGGAAAGCGAAGAAACGCGCCGCTATGGCGAACTTATGCATTCCATCATGGAGAACATAAACACGCCTGCGGATATCCCTTATGCCCTTCTCAAGGCTAAAAGCTCGGGATATATCGGGGTGCAGCAGTCGAAAAACCTGAATGAATTCCTGAAAAAAGCCCTGCAAAGCGTAGAACAATACGGATGGTTTGATAAAGGTGTGCGTGTGATCAACGAACGGGGAATAGCGATAGACGGCAAGGTGCGTCGCCCCGACAGGATTGTGATGCGTAAGGACGGAAGCGCCGTGATAGTAGACTATAAGTTCGGAGAGCGCCGGAACGACAAGGTATACGGGCGCCAGGTGAAACGCTATGCATCGGCACTACTACAGACTGGAACAGTAAAAAAATGCGAGGCCTACATTTGGTATGTAAGCCTCGGAGAAGTCATTAATCTTTAGAACGTCGAAGGCCGTAGGCGATTATGACGAGGAAGCATATAAACGGAAGGATAAACGAAAGATTTACGGCAGGGAACCCAGCTATCGATCCGCAATCGATGATCTTGGCCTGAAGCGGAGGAAGCACCGATCCGCCGAGGATCGCCATAATAAGACCGGCTGCGCCGAACTTAGCATCATCGCCCATACCGTCGAGCGCGATACCATAGATGGTCGGGAACATCAGCGACATACAGGCTGAGACCCCGACGAGGCAATAGAGTCCCATACGGTCTTGAAACAGGATAACTCCGGCAGTAAGGATAGCGGCTGCCACAGCCAGTATCGCCAACAGACGTCCGGCATTGACATAGCGTAGAAGATATGTGCAGACAAAACGGCTGCAGCAGAAAATAGACATGGCAATGATATTGTATTTCTGCGACAGTACCTCTGCAGCCTTCTCTCCCATTCCCTCAAGCATGAATACGCGGGTGCCATACTGGATGATGAAAGTCCAGCACATTATCTGCGCACCTACATAGAAGAACTGTGCTATCACACCCTCACGGTAGCGGGGAAGCGAGAATATTCTCTTCAAAGTAGGGAAGAAATCGATGGTATGCGATTTATCACCATTTTTTGGCATTCTCACCACTGCTATCACCACAAACATAAGCAACACCACAATGCCGATGAACACGTAGGGAGAGATCAGCGTAAGCAGGTCGGCGTCACGCACCGCCTCAAACTCCGCATCGGAGAGACGCGCGCGTTCTTCGGTCTCAAGCGGATTGAGACGTGCCTGTATGAAGTTCATCGCCACCCACATGCCCATGAGAGAGCCGACAGGATTGAACGACTGCGCCATATTGAGGCGCCGGGTAGCCGTTGATTCAGGCCCCATCGAGAGGATGTAGGGGTTACAGCTTGTCTCAAGGAAAGAGAGTCCGCATGTCAGTATGAAATAGGCAATGAGAAATGGATAGTAGCTTCCAGTCAGCATCGCCGGATAAAAGAGAAACGCTCCGCATGCATAAAGTCCGAGACCGAGCAATACGCCCGCCTTGTAGGAGAAGCGGCGTATGAACATGGCAGCAGGGAAAGCCATAGCGAAATATCCGCCATAGAAAGCTACCTGCACCAGGGTGCCGTCGGTGACGCTCATGCGGAATATCTTCGAGAAAGCCTTCACCATGGGATTGGTGATATCGTTGGCGAACCCCCACAGTGCGAAACAGCTCGTAATGAGGATAAACGGGACAAGATAACTGACGCCGTTGAGGCTAAGGAGGGAACCGCCGCCTCCGACGGCCCCCTTTGTATTGTCTTTCATGGTGTCTTGATAATTATTAAATATTAAAGATTAAAGATTAAATTCAGTCATCATGACATATCTTTAATAATATATCTATAATCTTTATTTGTAGATAGGTCCGTAGGCCGCGCATGCGCGGTAGTCAGCACCCTCCTTGTCCATGCCGAAAGCATTCCAGGAAGCAGGACGGAAGATCTTATCTTCCTCAACGTTGTGCATGCAGACCGGGATGCGGAGTATGGATGCGAGGGTGATCAGATCCTGGCCAATGTGACCGTAGGATATGGCTCCGTGGTTTGCACCCCAGTTGTTCATGACTGAATATACATCCTTGAACGCATCGCGGTCGGGACAGAGGCGGGGCACGAACCATGTAGTGGGCCAGGTCGGATCGGTACGCATATCGAGCACCTTGTTGATCTCCGGATCGACTTCCGCAGTCCAACCTTCAGCTATCTGAAGAACCGGACCAAGACCTTTCACAAGGTTAAGACGCATCATAGTGACCGGCATGCCTCCCTTCGTGAGGAAGTTGGAGGAGAAGCCGCCTCCACGGAAGTAGTCGCGGTCTGCGGGATACCAAGTAGTGGCACCGAGACACTTCTCTACATCCTCATCGGTCATCTCCCAGTGAGGCTTCATGACAGGAACACCGGAAGCATCGACGGAGCAGCCGGTTCCATCGAGAGTAGTGGCTCCGGAGTTGATGAGATGTATCATGCCGCCGGATGCCCTTCCGGTGAGTTCCTTACCGGTAACACGATAGACAGCCTCAGGGCTCCAATATGTGCGCACGTCGCTGAAGAACTGCGCACGATTGGTCAGAAGATGGCCGAAAAGCATGGCCACTCCGTTGCAAGCATCATTTTCGGTAGCCAGCACAAATGCCTCGCGAATGCCGTTCCAGTCAAACGACGTATTGAGCAGAGCCTCGGTAAAGTCACCGTTGGGATAGAAATCAGTCCACTGGCGCTGACCCTGGAAACCACCGGCAATGGCATTGTGTCCGAGAGCCTCTTCCTTAAAGCCCATTTCCTTCAGTTTCGGATTTCCCTTCAGAAGGTCGCGCACGATGAGGGTCATCTTAACCACGAATTCCCAGTCGGCATCCTTCTGCTCTCTGGTCTTCTTTTTCTCCTCGCGGTTCTTGAAGTCTTCGCCCTCGCGGGGTTTGCAGTATTTCTCAGTCCAGGCCATAGCCTTCTCATACTCCTCCTTGTCGTAGATTCCTTCTGTCATTCGGCGGATAAGCTCGGTAGCGTCGACGGATTCAGTGCGCATGCCGAGATATTCCTGGAAAAAGTCTGGATTTACGATGGAGCCTGCGATACCCATCGAAACGGAACCGATGGAAAGGTAGGACTTGCCACGCATGAGAGCAACAGCAAGAGCGGCGCGTGCAAAACGGAGAAGTTTCTCCTGCACGTCAGATGGAATGGAATTGTCGTCAAGATCCTGAACGTTACGGCCATAGATGCCGAATGCGGGCAGTCCTTTCTGAGCATGTGCGGCAAGCACAGCTGCGAGATATACGGCACCCGGGCGTTCCGTACCGTTGAATCCCCATACAGCCTTAGGCCAGTGGGGATGCATATCCATGGTCTCCGAACCGTAGCACCAGCAGCTGGTCACGGTGATGGTGGCGCCGACACCTTCGCGCTCGAACTTCTCAGCACATGCGGCCGTCTCGGGGAATCGGCCGATAGTGCCGTCGGCAATCACACACTCCACGGGAGAGCCGTCGGGATAACGAAGATTGGAAGAAATAAGGTTAGCTACCGCCTTTGCAAGATTCATCGTCTTGTCTTCAAGACTCTCACGGATACCGCCCTGACGCGCGTCGATAGTGGGGCGTATGCCGATTTTTGGGTATTTTACCATGAGTTTGTCAGTTGTTAAGTTGTTGAGTTATTAAGTAGTTATTAAGTAGTCTGTCCTCGCCGAGGCTCGGATCATAAACAAAAATAATAAAAATAATATTGTGGAGAAAAGTCAGAAAGGACCTGCTACGTGGGAGTCACGCAGCAGGCCCCGGGTATCGTATTTTAGTCACGGTTGCCGCCGAAAATGCGCAGGAGGAAGAGGAAGAGGTTGATGAAGTCGAGATAGAGGTTCATCGCACCCATTGTAGCAAGCTTGTCGGCGAGAACCGGGTCAAGGTTGGCGGCCGACAGCTGTTTCACCTGCTGGGTATCCCAGGCTGTAAGGCCGGTGAAGATGAGCACACCAACAATAGATATGATGTAGCTCATAGTGCTGCTGTGCAGGAACATGTTGACAAGCATGGCGATGATGAGACCGAAAAGGGCCATCATCAGGAACGAACCCATCTTGGTGAGGTCAGCCTTCGTGAAATATCCATAGACTGTCATAGCTCCGAATGTTCCGGCGGTAATGAAGAATGTAGCCACGATGGCCGACATCTTATAGGCAAGGAATATAGCGCTTAGGAAGGTGCCCATCAAGGCAGAGTATACTAAGAAAAGCGCGAGCACCGTTCCGCTCGACATCTTCATCATTCTTACCGGGATGAGGATGGCCATTGCAAACATGGCAATGATAAGGCCCCACATCACGAACTGATTGCCGAAGATGATATTCAGCATGGCCGGGCTTGATGCCACGCCGAGGGCGCAGAAGGCCGACACAAGGAGTCCGATCGTCATGCGGACATATACACGCTTCATGACCGAATTGGTCTGGGTCTTGACTGCAGACTGTCCGTAGTAGGGAGGAGGAGTCTGCTGAGGATTATTGTAATCTGGATACATATTTTTAAGTTTTTTCGTTTTTCGTTTTCCGTTTTCCGTTTTCCGTTTTTCGTTTTTCGTTTTAAGGTCTTTGAGCTACTACAGTATTATAGACACAGAAACATGGCTTTAGGTTTAATCCTACATTCTATCAGGCATCTCCATTCCGAGAAGGGCCACACCGGTCTTCAGGGTGCGAGCCACAACATAGCTCAGAAGAAGGCGGAGCTGACGCACGGCTGGATTCTCTTCCTTAAGTATGCTGTAATCATGATAGAAACGGTTGTATTCCTTAGCGAGATCGAAGCAGTAGTTGGCGATAAGCGAAGGACTGTAGGTGCGTCCCGCCTCCTTAACCACTTCAGGGAAGTCGGCGACCTTCTGAATGAGTGCGGATTCAACCTCATTCGGGATAGCAGCCGGCATATAGAGTGGATCGAAATCATCGCCGGCCCGGCGAAGCACCGACTGCACGCGCGCGTAGGTATACTGAAGGAAGGGTCCGGTATTTCCGTTGAAATCGATCGATTCCTTAGGATTGAAGAGCATGTTCTTGCGCGGGTCCACTTTCAGTAGGAAATATTTCAAGGCTCCCATTCCCACGATACGCGCAACTTCGGCACGTTCATCCTCCGGCATGTCGGCGAAACGTTCGGCCCCGGTCTCGGCGGCGTCGGCTATCATCTTGTCGATAAGATCGTCGGCATCGACCACCGTTCCTTCGCGGCTCTTCATCTTGCCTTCGGGAAGCTCCACCATGCCGTAGGAGAAATGGGTGAGGTCTTTTCCCCACTTGAAACCGAGTTTGTCGAGAAGCAGCGAAAGCACCTGGAAGTGATAGTTCTGCTCGTTGCCCACTACATAGATCATCTTATCGATAGGAAAGTCCTGATAGCGAAGCTTGGCAGTGCCGATATCCTGAGTCATATAGACGGAAGTGCCGTCGGCACGCAGCAGAAGCTTATGGTCAAGACCGTCAGGCGTCAGATCTGCCCATACAGATCCATCTTCCTTACGGTACATTATGCCTTCGTCGAGCCCTTTAAGCACCAGGTCCTTGCCCTGAAGATAGGTGTCGCTTTCGTAATATATCTTATCGAAGGATACGCCAAGCCGCTTGTAGGTCTCGTCGAAACCTTCATAGACCCATTCGTTCATCATCTTCCAGAGGTCGCGCACCTCCTTATCGCCGGCTTCCCACTTGCGGAGCATCTCGCGAGCCTCGAGCATAAGCGGAGACTTAGCCTTAGCCTCGTCTTCACTGATACCATCCTTTTCCATAAGCTCCTTCACCTCTTCCTTGAAATGCCTGTCGAAAAGCACATAGAAGTCTCCGATAAGGTGATCACCTTTCTTTCCGGTAGATTCCGGGGTGGCTCCGTCGCCCCATTTCTTCCATGCGAGCATCGACTTGCAGATATGAATGCCTCGATCGTTGACTATATTGGTCTTCACTACCTTATGACCGTTGGCCTCAAGGATGAGAGCGAGTGAATATCCGAGGAGGTTATTGCGGACATGTCCGAGATGGAGCGGCTTATTGGTATTGGGACTCGAGTATTCCACCATTACGAGATCAGAGTTCTCGTCGGCCCTGCGGATTCCGAATTCCGGATCCTCCGCGATGCCGTGGAGGGTAGTGAGCCAGAAAGTCGGGTTGACAGAGATGTTGAGGAATCCCTTTACAACATTGAACTTCTCTACGGCAGGCACATTAGCGACAAGCCACTCTCCTATTTCTGAGGCTGTCGCTTCGGGCGACTTACGTGATGCCTTGAGGAACGGAAACGCCATAATAGTCAGGTTTCCTTCGAATTCCTTCTTCGTCTGCTGCGGCTGTATCTTGTCAGCGGGGAAATCGAGGGCGTAGAGCGCCTTTACGGCATCGCTCACACCCTGCGTGATAATCGATTCGATTTTCATTGCTTTATATTGTCTGTTGAGTATGCAAATTTAACAATAAATACCGACATAAGCAAATAAAAATAAAAAATGCCGGCTCCATGCATGCGGATGCAAGGAACCGGAAATTTATAATGGGAATGCGGGATATTCAAATCACTTGCCAAGACCATCGGCAGGTTTGAACTTAACCACCTTGCGGGCCTCGATCTGGATCTTTTCCTTAGTACGCGGATTGATGCCTTCACGAGCGGGTTTCTCCTGCACTGAGAATGTGCCGAAGCCAATGAGCTGCACTTTGTCTTCGTTGGCGAGAGCCTGTTCGATTGATTCGAGCACTGCGTCAAGAGCCTTCTTGGAATCCACCTTGCTGAGACCGGCTTTCGCAGCGATTTCATTGACGAGATCTGTCTTGTTCATAATTCTTAATTTAGGGTTATAATTTCAAATATTTATTATTCTTTATAATTTAACGCTTTTCAAGACGCAAATATAGTGTTAAAAACGTTAATGGCAAACTTTTCTAAGAAAAAAATTTAAAAAAAATATAAAATTATGCGATTTTAATCCTTCCACGCCGTAAATGCGGACTAAAATTGCTAAATTTGCATTCTGAAACAATTACGAACCCAAAAGCAGAATCAATGTACGACGGCTCATCGACAGGCGGCTGGTGGCGTTCCATCCCCCCTGTGACCAAAAACCTTATAATAATCAACCTGATCATCTGGCTCGCGGAAATACTCGTGCCAGGCTTCTCACGCACACTCGTAGACAGGCTTGGCCTCCATATGTTTGGAAGCTCCCTGTTCAATCCCGCACAGCTGCTGACCTATATGTTCATGCATGATCCCCACAGCCCCGCCCACATACTCTTCAATATGTTCTCGCTGTGGATGTTCGGCAGAATTCTCGAGCAGGTGTGGGGAGCCAAACGCTTCCTCGTCTTCTATATCGTCTGCGGCGTAGGCGCAGCTCTCGTGCAGGAGGGTGTGTGGGAACTTACATGGAAATCCGACTATATAGGGGGGATTGCAAGGCTCAACGGACTGACCACCGAACACATGACGGAAATCGTGAATGCGGCGGTAAACAGCGGCGATGCAAAATGGATCGACGCCATATCCGATTTCAAGTCGATGATGGTGACCATAGGAGCCTCGGGTGCAATCTACGGCATTCTGCTCGGATTTGCCTTCACTTTCCCCGACATGCCGCTATATTTCTTCTTCATACCGGTGCCAATAAAGGCCAAATACATGGTGATCGGCTACGGAGTGATCGAGTTTTTCCTCGGCGTGAGCGGGAGTGTCAGCACCGTGGCGCATTTCGCCCATCTCGGCGGCATGCTCTTCGGCATATTCATGCTTCTTTACTGGAAAAAGAAAGGGACACTGCACCGCTACCGCTAAAGGAATGCACAATGCATAATTGATAATGCATAATTGCCATCCAACAGCCGGGACTTGTATTGTGAACGAAGCATTGATAAAAGAACGTAAGTATGAATTTCTACAACAAGTATTTCGGAGGCAGCGTGCTGCTGGCCTGGCTAACCATCGGGTTGGTGGCGGTATGGCTGATTGTGACAGTAATGATGCTGGCCGGAAGACTCCTTCATTTCTATGTGCCGGTAGCCGAATGGCTGACCCTCCCTTCCTTGTTTCCCCTCTTCCTGACGCGCCCCTGGACACTCGCCACATATATGGCTGTGCATTTCGATGTGCTCCATATGCTCTTCAATGTGCTCTGGCTCTATTGGTTTGGGAGAATAATGCTTCTTACGCTAAGAGAGCGCCATCTCGCCGCAGCTTTCGCCGGAGGGGGCATAGCGGGAGGAATTTTCTTCCTCGCTTCAGCAGCCCTGGGATATGGATCAGGATGGCTATGCGGATGCAGCGCCGCTGTGATAGCGGTGATGTGCGCTACAGCCTTGCGCCAGCCTGACCATCCGGTCAATCTTTTCCTTATAGGAGAGGTAAGGCTTAAGTGGGTGGCGGCGGCTTGCTGCATACTGACCTTTATAGGTGGCGGAGGAAATCAGGCAGCACATATTGGAGGTATGCTCTGGGGTGTAGCCTTCGGCCTGATGCTAATACATGGCATCGACGTGACGGGATGGCTTTCCAGATTGAGCGCGCACAAGGGAAGCCGCAACCCGGGAAAACCGGCAAAAAGGAATGCAGACAGAATGGTAAGGGTTCTCAGAGACCGGCAGGCAGAAATAAAAAGACTTGACGAGCTCCTCGACAAAATACGTCTATCGGGCTATGGAAGCCTTTCGGCGAGTGAGCGTAAGGAACTCAACGAGATATCCAGCCGCATCAAGAAATAGATTTTGAAGGAATCCTTACATTTAATCTTTAATATTCAATATTTAATATCTCTCACGCAGTGATAATCATCTCCCCCCTGATACGCCTCGCGCTCAAGATAGCGTCGATCATACTCTATATCGTCACCTTAGCTGCCGCATATGGCGGAAAGGTGAATCCGGAATATATGACAGTGCCATCGGTTCTCGTGCTCGCTCTTCCCTATCTCGCTATCGCCACCCTGCTTGCCGGCATCGGATGGCTGCTCTCCGGAAGGCTGATAATGGCGGCGCTTGCTGCACTTACTCTTTTCGGCGGATGGTCGACACTGAAAGACGTGACGCCAATAGCTTTCTCAAAACCTGCGCAGGATGAAAAGCGCACTTTCAGGATCATGACCTTCAATTCCCTTCACTTAGCCGACACTACAAAACGGGAGGCTCCCGGCAACCGCGCGATAAGATTTCTCACCGAATGCGGCGCAGACATAATATGCCTTCAGGAACTGGTCAACCTCGAGGATCCCGGAGAAATCCACCATTGGAGCCGCGGGCTGATTGACTCTCTCTATGCCGCCTATCCATACAGGGCCGGAGGTTCGGGCGGATGCGCCCATGACCTCAAGGTGCTTTCCAAATATCCGGTAGTGGAGAAGCCTGCCATGTGCAAGGACTCCGATGACGAGAGCTACTGGCGCCCACGGCGCCGCTGGGCACTCTTCGAGGTAGACATCAACGGCTTCAAGCTGCCATTGCTAAACTTCCACATGAGCTCCTATAATCTTACCGATACCGAACGTGAGGTAGTCACCGAGATAAAAGGAGTGCATACCGCCAGGAAAAGCTATGAGGAGTTCCGCTATGAGATATTTCCCAAGCTTGGAGAGGCTTTCCGCACGCGCGCGAAGAACGTAACAGAAATGGTAGCCACCACTTCAGATATCGACCCGATCATCGCCTGCGGCGATTTCAACGACGTGCCCGGAAGCTGGAGCTACGGATTAATGCGCAAGGCCGGTTTCAGGGATGCCTATCCGGAGACAAGCCTCGGACCGACAAATACCTTCAATCAGTTTCTATTTCTTTTCCACATAGACCAGATATTTTACCGAGGCACCAGAATTAAGGCCCTCAATACCAAACGCCACCGCATAAACACGTCTGACCATTATCCTGTAGAAGCCACTTTCGAAATACTCCCTTGATTTTAACATTTTAATTCTTCACAAACCCCATTACATACCTAAATGCCTGACTCACAAGAGCCAGGCATTGTTTTTCATACCTATATAATCCATTCAAAGACCGCCATTTTAACTTAATAAATGTTAAATATGCATTTTCTGCTCGTTTTCATTGTGCCATTTTCCTTGTTGGCGCGTTTTAATGGTACAATTTCACTGAAACGGAAACTCCTTCATTGAAGCTGTAACCAATAAACAAATCTATCTTATTTAATAACTTGAAAAAACGCACAATTATGAAAAAAACGTTACTCGCCGTAGCAGTCCTCGCAGCAGGAGCGGCAACCACAATGGCTCAGGAATCCCTCCAGAAACCCGGTTTCTTCAGCAACATGTCAATCGGTGTCCAGGGTGGCGCCACCACTCCTCTCAAGTCAGGCTCCAGATTCTTTAAGGATATGCGCGGAGTCGCAGGTCTTGACATCCGCAAGCAGATCACTCCCGCTTTCGCACTCGGAGTAGAAGGCGATGCAGCGGTCAACACTTCCAACTGGGAAGGCATGACACACTCAACCACAGCATTTGACGCAAGTTATGTAGGCACATACGGAGCTCTCAACCTCTTCAAGCTCTTCCAGCCCTACGGAACAAGAAATGTATTCGACATCGAAGCCGTAGCCGGCGCAGGATGGGGTCACTTCTATCAGAACGGCAAGGGTACAGACATGAACTTCTTCGCCACGAAGACAGGTCTTAACCTGAACTTCAATGTAAGCGACGCAGTCACACTTTCTATCCGTCCGAGCGTACTCTGGAACATGACCGGCGGAGGCGTCAAGCAGACTACAACCGCCTATAACGCAAAAGACGCAGTCTTCAACATCGCTGCCGGAGTATCTGTAAAACTCGGCGACGGATTCAAATATACCGTTCCCAACTATAATCTCGATGAGATCGCTGCCCTCAATGAGAAGGTCACTAATCTCCGCGCTGATCTTGCTGCCGCAGGCGATGCCCTCAATGCAAGCAACAACGAGAATATGGCTCTCGCTTCCGAACTTCAGAGGCTGAAAAACCAGAAGCCTGTCGTAGTCAAGGAGACTCAGGACTTCCTCAGCACTGTAAGATATGTCAACTTCGGTCTTGGAAAGTATAACGTTCCCGCCGATCAGCTTCCCAACGTAGCAGCTGTAGCATCCTATCTTAAGAACCATCCTGAGGCTACCGTAAACATCAAGGGATACGCTTCACAGGACGGCCCGATCGAAGTCAACGAGCGTCTCGCCAACCAGCGTGCCGAATCAGTCAAGAATATGCTCGTCAGCAAGTATGGCATCAAGGCCGACCGTATCAAGGCAGAAGGTCTGGGCGTAGGACACATGTTTGAAGAAGAAAGCTGGAACCGCGTTGCAGTCTGCATCCTTGACAACAACGCTCCTGTATCAACTGAAACCACCGTTAGAAAATAAAATAACTTTAGGTTAGTGACTGCCGCACGAGCGGCAGAAACGGATGCCCCGCTTTAGGCGGGGCATCTTTTTATTGAAAAAATTTGGCCACCAACGAAAAAATCATTAACTTTGCATCCGGAACGCTATCATGGCTCCTGATGCAGGAATGGTGGAATGGTAGACACGGGGGACTTAAAATCCCCTGGCCTTTGCGGGCTGTGTGGGTTCGAGTCCCATTTCCTGTACTAAAAGACCTCCCGGAATTGTCCGGGAGGTCTTTTCTCACTGCCTGAAACGGGCAGTGCATTAACATTATTTAACAATACGCTGTTCAAAACAGGCAGTCATTCCGGGTAATTTTGCAGTAAAGAAACAAAAGGTACCGCCACGACGATATCTGCAAAAACATCCCGGATATGAACAGTACGTATTACACTTCCAGCTCCTCCGGAGCGCCCATCTATACCTCACGCACCGTGCGCCGCGTCGCTGTAGGACGTTCCGACACACTGATGAGCTACGGCGACCGTATTTCCGTACGCATGATAATGGCAGACAAATGCACCATGCAGTATGAGACACGTCAGGCAGCTGACATGACCGACCTTATCGGCGATCTTCGACGCCGCGCAAAAGGGCTACGCGGTCTCGCCATAGTCTACGTACGCAACCATGACAGGGGCTGGACGCGCGAACACCGCCTCATGCTCTATCCGCAGAGAAAACATACACCCGCACAGCGTCCGAAAGCCGTACAGGTGCCGATGTTCTTCCCGTGGGAACTCTAAGGATTAAAAAGATCTTTGTTGTAGAAATCAAGTATCTCATATGTAGCCTTCAGGAGCTGCGTGGCACTGCCTGAAGGATTGATCCGCCGGGCGGCCAGATAGTCGCCGATAGCCGCGCTACGCCTTCCGAGCGCCCAGTAAAGGCGACCTCGTTCTATCAGCGCCGACTCGTCGCTGCTGTCGGCAGCGATCCTCTCGTCAAGACTCCGCAGCCTCGCGGCAGTCTCCTCCGGTATTTCTTCCTTCTCCATTTTTTTCCTTCAGTCTAACGAGCACCTGCTCGATTCCACGCTCTGGTGCGTGAAAAGCGATGCAAGCACATCAAATTTATCCGGGTTCTCACTCGTGAGGAATTCTACCTCACCATTCCTGCCAAGCCGGCACTCCATCTCAGGATGACGTCTCAGATAGTCTTTCAGCGACTCAGCCACCAGCTGTCCCTGTTCCAGTATACGGATTCCGGAAGGAGCATAACGACGGATCTTCTCGATAAGCAGCGGATAGTGAGTGCACCCGAGCACGAAAGTATCTATCTGCGGATCTTTCGCCATCAGCTCATCTATATACTTCTTCACGAAATAATCAGCGCCATCGCCCTCGGCCTCTGAATTCTCTACGATCGGCACCCATAGCGGACAAGCCTGCTGGGCTACCGACATATAGGGAAAAAGTTTCGTAGCCTCAATGACGTAGGATTCACTCGCCACCGTCCCGGGAGTTCCAAGCACACCTATATGTCCGGTCTTCGACACCTTGTCGAGAATCTCTACCGTAGGACGTATCACTCCCAGCACCCTGCGCGTGGGGTCAATGCCCGGAAGGTCTTTCTGCTGAATTGTCCGCAGAGCCTTTGCAGAGGCGGTATTGCACGCAAGAATGACCAGCGGGCACCCCCGCTTAAAAAGCTCCCGGACAGCCTCAAGAGTATAACGATAAATCACCTCGAAGCTCCTCGATCCATAGGGCGCACGGGCATTGTCGCCAAGGTACAGATAGTCATAGCCGGGGAGCGCCTTACGAAGCTCCCTGAGGATAGTAAGTCCTCCGTAGCCCGAATCGAAGACACCTATAGGACCTAACGAAATGGCGGAAGCATCAGCCTCCGCCATTACATATGCGTCTGTTTCATTCATGGTGTCGGACTCAACACATGTATGAAGTATGGATCATTTCACGCCGAGTTTAGCCTTTACAGCATCTGTGATATCCTCTACAGGAGCAGCATGATAAAGTGTCAGTTGAGGTGCATACATCTGTATGAGGGAGAAGTTGGCCTCGCGTCCCACGCTCTCGATAGCCTGAGAGATCTTCTGCTGAATCGGGCCATAGAGGTCGTTCTGCATCCTCTGGAGGTCGCTCATCGCAGTCTGCTCAAACTGCTGAAGCTTCTGCTGATAGTCGCTTAGTTCACGGGTCTTACGCTCCTTGATGGCAGGAAGCTCGTTATCCGCCATTTTCTGATACTCATCCATAAGGCGATTCATCTCCTCGTTGAGCTTATTGAATTCCGCCTGATACTTGTCGCCCACTTCCTTGAGCTGGCTGTCTGCAGTAGCTGTCTCAGGCATTGCCTGGAAGATTGCATCGAAGTTTACAAGTCCGATCTTAAGGGTCTGGGCGGACAGGAGCATCGGGCATATAAGCGCGATAGCCAAAAGTACTTTCTTGATCATTTCTTTTTTGTTTGATTTTATGTGTTATTGTTCGTATCACTTATTTTGAATATCCAAGCTTAGCGAGAACCTCATTGCTGACATCTATCTTCGGAGAAGCGAAGACGATGCTCTGCGAAGAAGCGCGGTCGAAGATGACCTGATAGCCTTTCTCCTCTGATACAGCCTTTACAGCATTGTAGACGTCTTCCTGAATCGGCTTCATGAGACTCTGGCGCTTCTTGAAGAGTTCACCTTCCGGACCGAAGTATTTGTAGCGGAGATCAGTCACCTGCTTTTCCTTGGCTACCAGTTCTTCCTCACGGCTCTTCTTCTGGTCGTCGGTCAGGAAGATCATCTCGGCCTGATAGTTCTTATACATAGTCTCCGCTTCCTTAGAGAGCTCCGTGACCTCACGCTCCCAGCGCTGCGATACCTGATTGAGCTGTTCGTTGGCCATCTCGTAACTCGGCACGTTGCGCAGGATATAGTCCATGTCAACGAGAGCGAACTTCTGCGCGCATGCTCCTATAGCGGCGAAAAGCACTACTGCAAGCGATATGATAAGTTTCTTCATGTTATTCCTATTTTAAAAGTTCATACTACTTTAAAGACAAAAATGTCTCTCTAAAGTTTAAACATCAACGCAGCTTGAGCCTGAAGTCTCCCCAATATCCCTCTCAGGACTCAAGACTTAGAATTCCTGTCCGAGTACGAAGTGCAGATTACCTCCACCTCGCTTACCCCATACCTTGTCGAAACCATAACCCCAGTCGATACCGAGGAATCCGAGCATCGACAGATAGAGACGGATTCCGACACCGGCCGAACGCTTCAGATTGAAAGGAGCGAAAGCCTTGATATCCGTCCATGCATTACCTGCCTCGGCAAATGCAAGAGCGAAGATGGTAGTGTTAGGTTGCAGCATGAAAGGGAAACGAAGCTCGAACGTGAACTTGGAGTAGGCATATGCCTCATAGTAATAAGGAGTGAACTGGCCGTTCTCATAGCCTCGCATCGAGACGGTCTCTGTAGCATATGTATAGCTGCCGGTCATGCCGTCGCCGCCGAAGTAGAAAGTCTCGAAAGGAGACTTCACGTATTTATTGTACGATCCCAAGAGAGCGAAGTCTGCCTTGGTCATCATCACGAGTGTCCAGTTTCCTTCAGGATCAGTGAGCGGCGTGAAGGTCTTGGCCTGGAATTTAAGTTTCCAGTACTCTATCCACTTGTAGAGCTCAGCCTGTGCCTTGACGTCTCTTTTATTGGCTTCCTCGGCGAGCTGCTTCCAGTTATGCCCCTTGCGCAGGGATGTCCATGGCGGTGTCATCTGGAAGTTAAGCATGAAGCTCGATCCGCTGCGCGGATAGATCGGCTGGTCGGTAGTATTTCTGCTGAGCATGAGACCAAGCACTATCGAATTGGCCGAGCCGGTGTTCATGAAGCGGAGATACTCCCAGTTCTTCAGGTAATACCAACGGTAGGCAAGCGACACCTGGAACTGGAACCAGTCGTCGGGCCATGTCAGACGCGAACCGTAGGCGGCCGAGACACCGGCGAGCTGAAGCACCTTGTTGGGGTCGTAGGCATTCTGGTAATAATACTGCCCATAATTGCCATATTGGGAGCCAAGGTAATAGTTGCTCATCAGACCGGAATTAAAATAGCTGTTGCTATAGAAGCGGCTGTTGACGCCGGTGGAGCGGCTGTAGTCTACAGAGAAAGAGAAAGAATTTGGTCGCTTGCCACCGAGCCAGGGATCAAAGAAGCTGATATTGTAGCTCTGATAATACTTGGCGTTGGTCTGTGCTGATATCGAGAAGGTCTGGCCGTCGCCGCGAGGGATGATGCCACGGTAGCTCGACGGGTTAAAGAGGTTCTTGATAGAGAAGTTGGAGAATGACAGTGCTACCTGTCCTGTCACACCTGTCTGGCCCCAGCCGAGCGATAGCTGTACCTTGTCGTTGGCTTTCTGCTCAAGGTCGAAGACAATGTCTACAGTGCCGTCAGCATCATTGGTGATGGGGTTGACACCCATGGTCTCGGGGTCGAAGTGTCCCGAAGCCGCAATCTCGCGCGCCGAGTTCATGAGGGCACGTTTTGAGAATAGATCGCCCGGCTTGACACGCAGTTCCCGACGGATCACCTTCTCGTAGAGCTGATCGTTGCCGTTGATAACCACCTTGTTGATCTTTGCGGGCTGACCCTCATAGACACTCATGAGAAGCGATATGCTGTCGCCTTCCACCTGCTGCTCGATCGGCACGAGATGGAAGAAAAGATATCCGTTGTCGAGATATAAGTTGCCTACGGCGTCGTCATCCTCCATCGTGCGCTTGTTGAGACGCTTCTGGTTGTAGACATCGCCCGGATACATACCGAGCACCTGATTGAGGAAGTCGGTGGAGTAGATGGTGTTGCCCACCCAGTTGATATCCTTTATGAAATAACGGTTGCCTTCGTCGACAGTGAGATAAATATCGATCTCCTTGTCGTCGTATTTCACGATGGAATCGCTCAATATCTCCGCGTCACGATAGCCGAGTTCGTTATATTTCTCAATAATGCGGATCTTGTCGTCGGCATAGTCGGAATCGACGAATTTCTTCTGCTTGAAGAGATTGAGTATGTCGTGATTCTCGTTGGTCTTCTTCATAGCGTTTTTCACCTTGCGGTCGGAAAGCACCTCGTTGCCGTTGATATAGATCTTATGAACCTTCACTTTGTTCTGACGGTCGACATTGATGGTCAGATAGTCGTAGTTCTCCTGCGAGAGATCAGGTTGCTGAGAGGATGTCACGATGACGTTCTTGAAGCCCTTGTCGGAATAATACTGCTTCACTACCTGGACAATACGGGCCACGATGTTGGGAGTAAGCTGCTGACCTTTCTCCACACCAAGCCGCTCGAGGAGGTCTTTCTTCTCACCACCCTTCACACCCGTAAACCGGAGTTCGGCCATCCTCGGCTGCTGCTTGAGGGAGATCTCGAGCCATGCCTTGTCGCCAACAGTCTTCTCAAGATTAATCTCTACCTTCGAATAGAGGCCCTGGCGGTAGAACCGCTTCACCGCCGTGGATATAGCCTCACCGGGAATCTCGACGCGTTCTCCTACGGAGAGGCCGGAATATCCGATGATGACGTAGTCTTCCACGTCGGGAACACCCGTCACCTTTATACCGGCGATCTCATATTCCTTCGGGATCGGGCTATAGATGATATCGGGAGAATATATGGTGTCGTTGGCAGGAGTCTGTGCCGATGCCGGCATCGTCGCAGCAATTGCGGCGATTGCAAGCATGATCCGTCTTAGCATTCTGGTCAAAGTCATATCTTAGTTGTCAATTTGTCTGAATTGTCATTGTGCCACCTGTTCGGAGGTCTTTCCAAACCTGCGCTCCCTCTGTTGGAAATCTACAAGAGCCTCCGCATACTCCTTCTTGCCGAAATCGGGCCAGAGTGTAGGAGTGAAATAGAGCTCACTGTAGGCGATCTGCCAGAGCAGATAGTTGCTGATGCGCTCTTCCCCTCCCGTGCGAATCAGAAGATCGGGATCGGGCATTCCGGCAGTGGCGAGATGGTCGGAAAAGACCCTTTCGTCGATATCATCAGGATTGAGTCTTCCGGCAGCCGCCTCCCGGGCAAGCTTCCGTGCGGCTTCAGCAATTTCCCATCTGGAAGAATAGCTTATACATATGTTGAGCTGCAGTCCGGTGCAGTGGGCCGTTTTGTCGCGAGAATCGTAGAGTTCGGCCCTCGGACCTTCCGGCACCCTCTCAATGTCGCCGAGAAGGTTGATCCTGACGTTGTTCTGCAGAAGTTCAGGCAGTTCCCTGGCTATCGCCCATCCAATGATGGTCATAAGGGTGTCGACTTCCTCTTTAGGCCTGTTCCAGTTCTCGGTACTGAAAGCATACAGTGTCAGATATTCGATACCGAGATCCGAGGAAAGCGCGGTGACGTTGTGAACGCTTGTGATGCCTTCATAATGGCCGTCGCTCCGCACCTTATCGCGGTTTTTGGCCCAGCGTCCGTTGCCGTCCATGATCATGGCCACATGCCGCGGTATACGCGTCATGTCGAGTCTGCCTAATATATCTTCAAGTGTTTCCATTACAGGATTCATTGTTATTCTTTATAATTACATGTGGCGCACCGCTTCGAGAATTCATAGCTTAGCGTCACCGAGAGAGTTGAATACCAGTCGGTGTTCTTGGCAAACCCCGACTTTATGGCGTGAGGATCCGAGAGCATCGGGCCGTCAAGCCGGTCGGAGAATGTCTTCTTCATCAGAAATTCAAGACCGAGATTGAGCCTCTCGTTGATCTTGTATTTCGCGCCTACGCCGAAAGGTAGGGTGAAGGCAACCCCAGTATAGCCGTCGGTGGTCCATAAGGTGGCTCCCGCTCCGGCGGCGATATAGGGACTCCATCTCTTCAGTTTCCTATAGTTCTCTCCAATACCGTAATTGAAGAAATTGAACTCAAACATTTCGCTCAGTTCAAAGAATGTAGTCGAGAACTTAAACTGCGCCGCATCAGGAAGCACGTCGGTCATATCTTTCGTGTCGCCTGAAAGGGTACCTACATAAAGTCCGGTCTTAAAAGCGATCCTGGGACTTTTCATATAACGGAACAGAAGCATTCCGTCCAATCCCGGATGGCTCAAAAGGCTGGAAGTGTTAGCGTCGCCGAGATATCCGGTCATACCTATTCCGCCACCGACATCGTACCGATAGTCTTCCTGCCCCGATGCCGTATTCGTGACACCGAGACATAGCATAGAAAGAAGTATGACAGACAACGGCCTCCTCATCTCTGTTTAAATCAACGGGACGAAAGAAAGTCGGTTGAGCACTCCGCGCCATATATCGCAGTTGAGAGACCCGTCTTCTTTGGTTCCTCCGAATATGTAGATGTATGGACAATCCCAGTACACCTTGTAGTATTCCACATTATATTTCACGCGTGCCATTCCCGTCTCGCCGCGGCTCCCGGACACGGTCCAGTTGCTCTCAAGCGAGGCATCTTTGGGCCATTCAGCCATGATACCGTCCAGATTCCTAAGGCTCGGGAAATTATCTGACGGCTGCATCGATGTTTCCGCCGCATACCAGTTCACGCCGTTATCGTATGAGACGTAGATGGTGCGGTTGCTTTTCCCGTCGAAGCGAATGCCTCCTATAAGCATCCATACAGAGAACTCCGTCTGCATGAGCGATGAGCTGGTCTTACGGTAGACGAAATAAGGAACCAGAGTTGCGCCGGAAATCTTAGGCGTCATTCCTTCTGAAAGCACGGCCCAGTGGTCGCCGTCAAATCCCCAAGTCTTATCAGTCAAGGATCCGTCGGCAAGACGTCCGCCTACCAGGAAGCCGACGGGAAGGGTGGTCCAGCGGTTGCTGAACTGTACGAAATCCGTATATTCAGACAGAGGGAAATCGCTGCTGACCGGAGTTTCGGCATAGCCGGCATCAGCAGGCCAGCATGTATGCAGGAGTTTTCCACCCTCGCTACGCATGCCGAGCATTGCATCATCGTAGGCTCCTATGATGTTGGTCCATATGCAACCGGTGTTTTCCCAAGTCAGTCCGTCGGCCGAAGTATGAAGAGTCCCCGTGGAGTCGAGTAAAAACAGTTGATCGGATGTCGCGTTTAAAGTCCTTACATCCGGCTCGAAATCCAATGTCGGGACGTGCACTTCCCATTCGCCGACCTGAAGGTCGGTGGCTACAGCCAGAGTATAGCTTCCGTCTGACTCCTTGACTAAGGTGTACGAAGTGTCCTTGTAGCCTACTGTCTTCTGTTGCTCCGGCGAGCCCATACGTGAAGGCATCTTCAATGTCTCGACACGGTCCCATATAAGGGAGTCAGGATCCATCGTATGCACGTTGACCTTTATATCGTAAGAGCGGGTCGTGGTCTTGTCTTCCGCCGTAATCTTAAGCACTACTTTTCCGGAGAAGTCTACCGAATCGGAGGGATTGGTCTTATAGTCGATCTCTCCCGTATACTTTCCTCCGCTTTGCGTGAGAGTGACAGCGGAAGCTGAGCTGGCATAGCTGATGACCGGGACAAGCTTCGTCACGTCTGTGCCTACAGGAAGAGAGTCTGCATTGAAAATAACGCCGTGAGTGAGATCGATCGAGAAGAAGACCGAGTCAAGCTTCACTTTGGTTCCGGTCTTAGCCTTCAGGCTGAAGTTGGTGACGGCCACGGATGATGCGGGCATATATATCTCCTCCTCAGTCTCCGTCTTCTTATTGCACGACGACAACGTGCCTATCAGCATCATAAGGCATGCCGATAGCACCAAACCACCTAATAATGAGTTTCTTAGATTCACAAGTATATATTTTTATCGCAGATGCGCGTAGTTTCAACTTGCAAAATTAACATTATTTGCCAAATAAACCTTCATGATAAGGCAAATTTTTTCGGTCAACAGCTACGAAACTGACGTTTTTAACAACTTTTAAGTCAATCTCATTATAAAGCGGAAGTTTGTATATGTCCGATATTTTCTTTATTTTTGCAAAAAAGCTATACAGCCATGCATATCGAAGAACAATATATGCGTCGGGCGCTCCAGCTCGCCCGCCTCGGAGAAGGCCTTGTTTCCCCAAATCCAATGGTGGGAGCAGTAATCGTAGACTCATCGGGCCGCATCATAGGCGAAGGGTACCACCACCGCTATGGAGGGCCTCACGCTGAAGTCTGTGCCGTAAGGTCGGTCAAGGAAACAGACCGGCATCTTCTTTCAGACTCCACCATTTACGTCACGCTCGAACCCTGCTCGCACTACGGCAAGACACCGCCTTGCTCCCGACTGATCATCGACACCGGGATTCCGAGGGTTGTGGTAGGCAGCGCAGATCCTTTTCCGGAAGTGAGCGGACGCGGCATACGAATGCTGCGCGAGGCAGGTGTTGAAGTGGTCGAAGACGTTCTCCGCGAAGAATGCGACGCACTTAATGTGCGGTTTCTTACCGCGCATCGGCTCGGACGCCCGTGGATACAGCTGAAATGGGCCCAGAGCGCCGACGGATTCATGGCAGGAATAGATTCCTGCGGACGTCCGTATCCCGTGAAGTTCTCCACTCCGGTCTCGTCTGTCTGGATGCACAGGCGCCGCTCCATGGCAGATGCTATAATGGTAGGCGCCAAGACCCTTGAGATCGACCATCCGCGCCTTGACTGCCGTCACTGGCCGGGAAAGGCACCGCGGCGCGTGACGCCGCGCCACGACCTCGAGAACCAGATGAGAGAATTATACAGGGAAGGGATAACATCGCTTATGGTAGAGGGAGGACCCACCCTGCTGCAGAGCTTCATAGACCTTGGCCTCTACGACGACCTCCGGATCGAAACAGCAGAAAAGAAATTGGGAACCGGTCTTCCTTCTCCAAAGATTAAAGAGCGGTGGTCTCTAAAATGAAAAAGCACCCTGACCAGAGTGCTTTTTCTTTAATATTTAATCTTTTATATTTATTATTTATCAATTGCCTTCCGGCCTCAGGCTACGCACGGTAGCGCCGGCCTGCCACATCTCGCTTTCACGCAACTCCTTGAGTTCCTTCTCCAGACCCTCGCGGTAGTCTGGCTTGGAATTGCTGTCGATTGAGTTCTGAGCCTCAATTCCATCGGCAACGCTCCTGTAGAGTTTCTCCATCACAGGCTTGATGGCATCACGGAAAGGAGTCATCCAATCGAGCGCGCCGCGCTGGGCTGTGGTAGAACAGTTAGCATACATCCAGTCCATACCGTTTTTAGCCACGAGCGGCATAAGCGATTGTGTCAGCTCTTCCACAGTCTCATTGAAAGCCTCGGAAGGAGTGTGTCCGTTTTCGCGGAGCACCTCATACTGCGCAAGGAAAAGACCCTGTATAGCACCCATGAGACTGCCGCGCTCTCCGGTCAGGTCACTGTAAGCCTCACGCTTGAATGTAGTCTCGAAGATATAGCCGGAGCCGATGCCGATGGCGAGCGCGAGGGTGCGCTCGAGAGCGTGTCCCGTATAGTCCTGTTCGATGGCGTAGCTGGAATTCAGGCCACGACCTTCAAGAAACATGGTGCGGAGTGATGTGCCGCTCCCCTTGGGAGCCACGAGTATGACATCAACGTCGGCCGGAGGCACCACGCCGGTACGCTCGGGCCAAGCGATGGCGAAACCATGTGAGAAATACAATGCCTTACCGGGCGTGAGATGCTTCTTTATGACAGGCCATACGGAAATAACCGCAGCGTCGGAGAGCAGACACATTATGATGGTGCCCTTCCGGCATGCCTCCTCAATGGAGAAAAGGGTCTCGCCCGGCACCCAACCGTCGGCAACCGCCTTATCGAAGGTCTTGCCCTCGCGCTGGCCGACGATGACATTGAATCCGTTGTCGCGCAGGTTGAGGCTCTGACCCGGGCCCTGCACTCCGTAGCCGATGACAGCTATCGTTTCGTCTTTCAGTATCTCACGAGCTTTCTCAAGAGGGAATTCCTCTCTGGTCACTACAGTCTCCTCGACTGTGCCGAATTTCATCTTTGCCATATCTATATAATTTAAGTGGTAATGCATAATTCATAATGCATAATGCATAATTGTTTGTCGCTGAATTTCAGACCAAAACATTTTGATGATAATATACGTTTAATTTGAGCAATTACTTATAATTTAGAATTTAAAAACTTTAACAACCAAGGTCTATGTTCATTCTTAGTCAGGCCTTCGACCTTTGGTAAGCGGCGATCCTTTTCTCAAGAAACTCGTCAACGAGCTCCCGCGACGACCGGGTCACGGCTATCCTCCCCGACCTTACAAACTGGCGTATCCCAAGCGGCTTGAGATGCCTGTAAAGCTCCATTATCTCATCGGTATGTCCCGTCTTCTCGAATACCGTGTATTCAGGATGAATCTCAAGCACACGGGCCCCATGGCGACGCACAATGTCTTCGATATCGGTGTTGACCACACTTTCGGTAGGCACCTTATAAAGCGCCACCTCCTGAAAAAGAATCTCGTCGTCGGTCATAAGAAACGCCTTTATTACATCTATGCGCTTTTCTATCTGCTTCACCACATGCTCCATCATAGTACGCGAGGAAAAGCAGGTGATGGTGAATTTATGGACTCCCTCTATAGAGCAGGCGCTCACCGACAGACTGTCGATATTCAGGCAGCGCCGACTGAATATCATGGAGATCTGATGAAGGAGGGTCACTCTGTTTTCGGTATAGACAGATATGGTATATAATTGTTCTTCCATGATCTCAGACTGGTTTATAATATTCCGATTCATTAAGGAGTATCTCGTCGACCCCGTTACCTCCCGGGGTCATCGGAAAGACCATATCGGTCTCATCTATGTTTACATTGAGCAGATACGCACCGTCATGAGCTTTCATCTCTGCAACAGCGGAATCAAGCCGGGAGACATCCGCCACATCCGCAGCCGCTATTCCATAGGCTCCGGCAAGCATCCTGAAGTCAGGATTGACCATAGGCGTGCTGCTGTAGCGTCTGTTGAAAAAGAGATGCTGCCACTGGCGCACGTTGCCTAAAAAATTATTGTTTAGAAGTATTATCTTCACATCGATGCCATATTCCATTATCATCCCGAGTTCCTCTACGGTCATCTGCAGTCCACCGTCGCCGCAGAACAACACAACAGGCCTGTCGGGCTTTCCTATCTTGGCGCCTATGGCTGCCGGAAGTCCGAAGCCCATAGTCCCGAGACCTCCCGAAGAGATCAGGCTGCGCGTCTGATTGAATTGCGAATACTTTACAGCGAACATCTGATTCTGTCCGACATCCGTGACCACTATGGCGTCGTTGCCGAAAGCATCGCAGACTTTTCTCACGACTCCCCCCATGAGCATTTTTCCTTCCGGAGCCACGCATGAGAGTTCCCTCGCCATGACACGTTCTGCCTCAATCCTTTCATGCCGGTCGAACGATTCTCTCCATTCCTTACGCTCTCTCTTGTCTACAAGTGGCAGCAAGGCATCGAGCGCCTTGCGCGCGTCTGAATGAAGATGAAGATCACAGCGGATCATCTTGTCGAATTCACTTGAGTCTATGTCGATATGAATGATCTTCGCATCCGGAGCATACTTGCGCACGTCGCCTGTCACGCGGTCGTCAAACCTCATGCCCACCGCCAAAATCACGTCAGCGCGATTGGTGTTGATGTTAGGGCCAAGGTTGCCGTGCATGCCGAGCATTCCGACATACTGCGGATGAGACGAAGGAATAGAGGAAAGTCCCAGCATAGTGCAACCGACGGGAATTCCGGCTTTCTCCACAAGATCTGCGAGAGCCTTCTCAGCTCCTGATATCATTATTCCATGCCCCGCAAGCAGGAGAGGACGCTCGGCCTCGTTGAGCAGACGCGCCGCCTCCGACACCTCATCCTCCTGAAGTTCGGGATCTGAATCATAGCTTCGTATAAAGGGTTCTGACTGATGCTCGTATACGGCGGAACCCACCTGCGCGTCTCTGGCGAGATCGATCACCACCGGACCCGGGCGTCCGGAGTTCGCTATGTAGAAAGCGCGGCTGATGGCCGGGGCTATGTCTTCAGCCCTTCGCACCTGGAGAGCCCATTTCGTCACAGGGAGCACACTGGATATGACATCGCTCTCCTGAAAAGCATCCTTTCCGAGCATACCGCAACCCACCTGGCCTGATATGGCCACGATAGGAGTGCTGTCCATCAGTGCGTCCGCGAGACCGGTGAGAAGGTTCATCGCGCCCGGGCCGGAGGTAGTCACCACCACTCCGGTGCGCCCTGTGGCCCGAGCATAACCCTCGGCGGCATGTATGGCGCCCTGTTCATGTCGCGCGAGGAAATGCCTCACGCCATGCTGATTCTCATATATTTTATCGTAGACCGGCATTATCTGCCCCCCGGGATAGCCGAAGACACAATCGACCCCGTTGTCAGCAAGCGCTCGGATCAGGATCTCTGATCCGGTTATCTTCTCATACATATTATTTTATTTTGTAAAAAGTAAGACTTACAACTCCACGCGTACTCCCCCTTTGTCGGCCGAGGTCACATTGGCAGCATAGGCTCGCAGAGCACGGCTGACGTGCCTGTCACGTCCTCTCGGAGTGAAGGCATCCTTACCGAAAGATTCTTCTTCTTTCCTGCGTTCAGCCAGTTGCGAGTCGGTGAGCCTTACATTTATACTTCTCGCAGGGATGTCGATGTCGATTATGTCACCGTCTCGTACCAGTCCGATAGCCCCTCCGGCGGCAGCCTCAGGCGATATATGCCCTATCGAGAGACCTGAAGTGCCACCTGAAAAGCGGCCGTCAGTGATCAGAGCGCATTCCTTTCCCAGGTGCATGCTCTTGATGTAGCTTGTGGGATAGAGCATCTCCTGCATACCGGGGCCACCCTTCGGGCCCTCAAAGGTGATGACTACTACATCGCCGCTTTTAATCTGACCGCCAAGGATGCCTTCCACAGCCTCATCCTGGCTATGGAAAACCCTGGCAGGGCCCGAAAACCGGAAGAGACTCTCGTCTACGCCTGCAGTCTTGACTACGCACCCATCCTCTGCAATATTTCCCTTGAGCACAGCGAGACCTCCGTCTTTTACATAAGCATGCTCGCAGTCGCGGATACATCCTTCTTCCCTGTCGGTGTCGAGATCCCAGTACATCGATGTCTGACTTCCGGCCTCTGTAGTATGTATCAATCCGGGCGCGGAACGCCAGAGTAGGTCGGCTTCATCACAATAGGAATCTCCTCCGACTGCAAACGCGGAGATAGCTTCCCCAAGTGTCAGACCGTCGGCACGCTTCACTCCGGTATCGACCAGACCCTTGTCGGCAAGCTGCTTCATAATGGTGAGGATTCCTCCGGCACGGTTGACGTCTTCCATGTGATAATGCGAGTTAGGCGCTACCTTACAGAGAACCGGGACACGGCGGGAAAGTGCGTCGATATCATCAAGTGAAAAGTCTACTTCCCCCTCATTGGCTATAGCAAGGAGATGCAGGACTGTATTGGTGCTTCCTCCCATAGCTATATCAAGGGCCATGGCGTTAAGGAAAGCTTCCTTTGTCGCGATATTGCGGGGAAGAACGGAATCGTCGCCGTCCCGGTAGTAACGGTAGGCCATCTCCACTATCTTTCGGGCTGCCTGCTTAAAGAGACGAATACGGCTCACATGTGTGGCGAGCACCGATCCGTTGCCGGGAAGCGCGAAACCAATAGCCTCGTTGAGGGAATTCATGGAGTTGGCGGTAAACATTCCGGAGCAGCTTCCGCAAGTAGGACATCCTTCCTTCTCAAGGATCTCCACATCGCCGTCGCTTACGGTGGGGTCGGCCGCGTCTATCATAATATCAATGAGGTCGAGCTTCCGGTGCCCTGCGCGTCCGGCTTCCATCGGACCTCCTGATACGAACAGACTCGGTATGTTGAGACGCATTGCAGCCATCAGCATGCCCGGGGTAATCTTATCGCAGTTGCTTATGCAGATCATGGCGTCGGCCTTATGGGCGTTGACCATATATTCGACCGAGTCGGCAATGAGATCGCGCGAGGGCAGAGAGTAAAGCATGCCGTCGTGCCCCATCGCGATGCCGTCATCGATTGCGATGGTGTTGAACTCGGCTGCATAGCAACCGAGAGACTCTATCTCTTTCTTGATGATCTGCCCTACATCATGCAAATGCGTGTGGCCGGGAACAAACTGAGTGAATGAATTTACTATCGCTATAATCGGTTTGCCAAACTGCTCCTCCTTCATGCCGTTGGCTCTCCAGAGTGCTCTCGCCCCTGCCATACGGCGCCCAGAGGTAACGACCTCGCTTCTCAACTTATTTACCATAAGATTCTACCTGTTACTTAAAAATGCAAATTTACATTTTTTTATCGTACCAACCAAATCTTAAAGCAATTTTATTTAAATTTTCTTAAAACAGCACATCTATTCATTCATTCCGCGATAGATCACGCATAGTGTATAACATCAGCCGGCAGGTAGCCGGAAATTGACTTCATTTTAGCGAAGCCACGAGGAGGGATTCTGCTTCTCGCGTCCTTTCCACACCTCGAAATGTACCGATCCGTGGCGGGGATCGTCCGGATCGCTGCCTGCAGTCCCCAACGCATGCCCTCCACCGACCTGAGTGCCGACACTCACATTGGCCGAGGCGAGGTTTCCGTAGACCGTGTAATAATCTCCATGGTTGACGATCACAACAGTTCCATAGCCTGCTACCTTATACACTCCGGACACCTTACCTCCACATACAGACTTTACGGTGGCGCCGGTGGCAACTTCCGCATCTATGCCGGGATTGTCATACTCGATCTCGGGCATCTCGGGCATGGCGTGGCGTCCGAAAGGATTAGTGATGCGCCATCCGCCATCGACAGGACGCGGCAGGCTACCTCGAAGGCTTGCAAAATTTACATTTGACGGAGCGGAAACATCCGACACCGTTTTCTCCGCATTCTTCGGTGTGGTCACCGCGATAGGATCAGCCTTCTTTGCGGCCTCTCTTACCTCTACAGAATTCTTCAGACGGCGGTCACCCTTCTTGCGGGCTGTCCTTTCGCTGTTCCTGAAGTTCTTCTTATCCTCTTCCTTGCGCAGCTTCTCCTCAGCCTTGGCCTTGGCTTCGGCAAACTTTTTGTCGGCTTTCTCTTTCTCCTCGGCGGCTTTCTTATATGCCTTCGCCTTCTCGGCTGCCTCTTTCTGAGCGGCTGCCTTTTCAGACGCAGACTTCTCGGCCAACGCCTTCTCAGCAGCTATCTTCTCGGCCAATGCTTTCTCGGCCGCTTTCTCCGCGGCCGCTTTTTCCGCAGCCGCTTTCTCGGCAAGCACCCTTTCTGCAGCGGCCTTCTCGGCGGCTGCTCTTTCCGCTTCCGCCTTTTCCTTCGCTATGCGCTCTGCCTCCGCTTTCGCCTGCCTCTCTGCCTCAGCCCGCTCGCGTGCCTTACGCTCCGCCTCCGCCTTGGCCTGTTCCTGGGCGATAAGGCTCGAGATGGTCTCCTTAAGTCGGTTGGCTTCCTTCTGTTTGGCTACCAAATGAGACTGAAGCGCATCGCCGTTCTGGCGGAGAGCGGCCACAAGCTGCTCCTGTCTGCGATGGTTCTCTTCAAGCCGATCCTGCGACCTGGTAAGCTCTTCAAGCGTTACTGTCTGTGCATCCTTAGCCTTGGCAAGCTTCTCGCGCTCCCGGGCGAGCTGTGCTATCTTTTTGTCGATATCAGCGCTCTTGCGTTCTTTCCAAGCTGAAAACTGACGCATGTAGCGTATGCGGCGCATCGCCTGATTGAAATTCTCGGAAGCAAAGATGAATGCGAGCGTAGACTGGCTTTTACCTGTAAGCCTCATCTTCTTCACTGCCTTGAGATATTCTTCTCGCATCAGCTTGAGTTCCGCCTCATTTTTCGTTATCCGGCTGCCGAGACCGGTGATCTCGTTGTCAAGACCGGCCACTTTCTTCCGCAACCCCTGTACCTGTGATCGTCCAGCGGCGATTTCTGACGAAAGTCTGTTTAGATCCGAAAGTCCGGTCTTTATCTCCTGTTCATTAAGACGCAGCTTCTCCTTGGTCTGCTGTATGTCTCGCTGGGCAGCCTCCTGCATACGCTTGGCTTCGTCAGACGATGTCGGTAAGGCCTGATTCTTTACATTAGATGATTTCTTCGGAGCCTGATTTCCTTTTTTCTGTGTCTGACCACCTTTCTTCGTAGCCTGGCTTCCTTTTTTCTGTGTCTGACCACCTTTCTTCGTAGCCTGGCTTCCCTTCTTTTGATTTCCTGAACTCTTAGGGCCCGACGATACATTTTTTTTCTGATTCGAAGTAGACGTTCCTTTCTTTTTCTTAGTAGTCGCATTCTTGGTCTGCGCTATCAGGACTCCGCCTCTATCAAAGGAAGGAATACCTGCGACAAACACTGCCACCATCAGGCATGGCAGCAAACGTCTTAAATTATTGCAAAAAAAGAAACTCTTCATCGGCCGGAGTGTGAATTATGAATTTTGCGTTAAGATTCGACTTAAAACTTCATCAGCTGAGTGAAGTCTACCTTTCTGTATTTAGATCCTATAGCGGTAAACTCGAGCGGAGCAGCCTCGTAGTCTGGATATGACAGCTGTACCTCTCCCTTCATCTTTTTCTTGGGAAGAGAGATCTCAAGTCCCAGTGTCCAGCCTTTGTCGCCATAGACATATTTTGTCTCCACCATCACTTTCGCCTGCTGAAGCATCAACACAAACGAGCATAACTGCCAATAGGAAGAATCCATGACGAATCCGTATTCTGTGCCGGCTGTCTGCAGTGCTGCAGAAGGATATATCAGTACTTCCTCCGTAGGAAGGGCGATCCATTGTGAAAGAATCGCATTCTCAGAAGTAAGTCTGCCATGACCGGGAAACGCAACCTGCCCCAATAGAATATCCTGAAGATCGGTAAGATAGGCCTTCCGATCCACTTCCAGTCCTGCAAAAGGCTGCACATTGTAGCAACGCGTATGCTTATTGATCAAAGTGATGGAATCCTGATCCACCTCTACCCGGGCCACTTCACCCAGAAACGGTGCCCGCGCCGAGAGTATCACACTTTCTCCCCTCTTCATGTAGACCTTTACACTTACCGACATCGGGAGCCCATCGAACGACAGTTTTCCCTGCATCGACAGATCGGTCCAGTCAGAGTCATAGTTCGATATTATTGTATCAGCGGCCACAGTTATCTCCTCCACAGTCATCAAACGTGACGCATCGGAAGGAAGCGCAGGCTCCTGCACATCATCCATGACTACAGGGGCATCTCCCGGCTCGCAGACAGCTATTGAATCAGGAACGGACTGCCCGCAAACCTCTGCACTCTGCAGCATCGCGACAGCAATTATCACAATTATATATATAATTCGCATATGGTTATGTCTTTTTATCACGATTCATCAGCTTCTTTCGCGTGGCAGCATTATATTATTTATTCTTTAATCTTTTTTCTTTAACCTTCTGCTCTATCTCCTTATTGTCTTTGTCGAGTTCGAGAGCCTTCTTCCAGCTCTCGAGCGCCTTATCCTTCTGGCCGCACATATACTGGATATCACCTAAGTGATCCCAGTATTCACCGGAGGATTCAGCATCGGGAGTGATGGTCTCCATAGCCTTTTCCTGCAGTTCAAGAGCCTCGGCAAACTGACCTTTAAGATACAGAATCCATGCGAGGGTGTCAAGATATGTGGGATTGTCAGGCTGCTCGCCTACCGCTTTCCGGCTAAGCTCTTCAGCTTTATCGAGGTCTCCGCCTCCGATAGCAAGATAGTAGGCATAGTTGTTGAGCGCTATCACGCTCTCCGGATTGAGAGCGAGCACCACATCGTATTCCTTAGCGCTCCGCTCCACGTCGCCGGTCTTAAAACTTCCGTCACCTACCATCTGGAAGATGTCAGCCACTTTCATCAGAGACTCATACGAAAGCTTGGCTGCCTTCTGAAGCATCGTCTGAGCGTCGTCGGTCAGCAACGCTCCCGGGAGTTCCATATCAAGCAGCTTCTGATAGGCGCCCCTCGCCTTGTCATAGTCTTCGGAAAGCGAGGACGCTGTGGCATATACGAGCAGCAGTCCCCTCGGCGTCTCCTGAAGTTTCTCCATTCCTTTCTCGCATACCGCCATGGCATCGGCATATCTGTCGTCGGCGAAGTTGAAATGTGCAAGACGTGTCCAATAGTCGGGATTCTCCGGTTCGAGGTCGGTGGCATAAGCCATCAGCTCCCTTGCCCTCGCATAGTCGCCGATAGTGGCAGAATATTGTGCACCCAGGTCAAGAACCTTGGGTTCATGAGGATACTGATGAAGCAATCCGTCAAAGAGTCGTGCGCCACGTCGCAAGTCGGCAGTAGAATCTGAGATGATATTCTGCATATAGCGGGTCATCATGTCGAGTTTCTCATCAAGCATGATGTTCTCGCTGAGGATAGCTTCGCTGCTCTTGCGGTCGTAGGCGGCGGAGTCGCCCCGCTCAAGATAGAAATTGGCGAGTGTGAGTTTCACCCTTCCGTCGTCGGGATCAAGAGCCTCGGCCCTCTCGTAGCTCGCAAGCGCGGAGTCAGGCATCTCGATGGCCTCCATGGCGTTGCCACGGATAAGAAGGTATTCTGTACTTAGAGGATTTTCCCTTACGAGCCTGTCGCTCTCGCTGATAAGTCGCGCGGTGTCACCCTTGAGATACATCAGGGAGAATTTACGCAGAGCTATGTCGGGATCGTTTCCCTCTATGCGCTCGTAGCGTTCAAGTGTAGATATCGCCTTGTCATAGTCTTGCTTCCCCGTATAATACTGGGCAAGCTGAATCAGGATAGCGGGTAGGCTCCCCGAGAGGGTATCACTTCTCTCGGCCACACGGATAGCCTCGTCAAGATCGCCGGTGCGCGCCACAAGAAACGAGTAGTTCATCGCCTCTTCAGTCTCGCCCGGATACTTATCAACATAAGCTTTCATGAGAGATATGGAGCGCCCTACCTCCTCAGGGGAACTTAGAGTGTCGTTGCGCAGTGTCATACGCATCAGAGCGTATGTATAGTTTGCCTCAGCATTGTCCGGATCTGTCAAGGCGGCCTTCTTCATGAGCTCATAGGCTTCCGCTGCCCTCCCCTCTGCAAGTGCAACGCTGCCCTCAATATAATAATAGCGTGCCTTGGCTTTGTCTGCTGAGGAGTTTTGCGTAGTCTTTCCAGCCATGACAACGAGTGTTCCGGCCAGCATGGTCATCGCCACTGCAAACGCTATCCTGCCATATCTTTTCTTCATAGTTCTTTCAATTCTATAACTTCAACCTGCAAATTTACTATTTTTTTTTCAAACGCAGTCTGTAAATTGGCATTTTCGCTAAAATTAACAGTCAGGATCATAAAAAATTTCCTATCTTTGCACATCAAAGTCATTTTTTTTCATGCAGCGATGCAGTATTAAGACTCATATGGTATCTTATAAGATGTGAGACACCTTTACCTCGACATAGACAACAAGACTCTCGTGGAGGAGTGCAGGAGCGGTGATAAAGATGCCATGAGCATTCTCTACACCCGCTACGCAACCCGTATGCTCCATGTCATCACCCGGTATGTCAACGACCGGGACAGCGCACACGATATACTTCACGACGGATTCATAGCCGCTTTCACCCGTATCGATTCACTCCGCGATCCGGAACATATCGAGTTCTGGCTCGCTACGATCATGAAGAATCTATCCCTGAAGTATCTGCAGGCCCAGACAGTGACATCAATTCTTGAGGAAATACCTGAAACAATTGACGAACCGGAGATAGATGACATCCTCGATTTCGCCACACTCGAATCACTCATCAAGCAGCTGCCGGAAGGATACCAGAAGGTGTTCCGTCTTGCTGTGCTTGAGGGAAAATCGCACAAGGAGATATCGGAAATCCTCGGTATCGCTCCTAATTCATCGTCCTCTCAGCTATTCCACGCCAAACTGCGTCTTCGCGAACTGATAAAAGACTACCGGCTCCGAGCCGGGCTAATATCGCTTCTCCTCCTCATAGCCTGCTCCGGATTGCTATTTCTTTCCAGGAAAGCAGAAGATACGCATACCAGGGATTTCCTATCGGCTGACGCAAGGCCTAAAAAACGGATTTCGAATCCTGAAAATGCCATAGAACCTACTACAGAAGAATTGCCGGAAGAGACTTGCGCGCCCATAGTTGCCGTACATTCTAAAAATACCGGTAAGGGACTTCCATCAGCATCTGCCGATTCTACGCCAGAGAACGATGCTGAAGAGAATGAGGCCCCCCTATCTGCTACTGCAGATGAAAGCCAATCTCAGATTGAATCCAATTCCGTAGAAAATTCCGTAGAAGAGTCCCCATCATCCGGTAAACCTGAAAGACTGCCTGCAGAGCCTCTTGATGAAGACTATAGGAATGACTACGACAGATTGTTTGCAGATATACCGAGCAAGCCATCATCTTCAAAGGGATGGTCGGCCGAAATTTCATTCGATCCCGGAATAATCAGTTTCAATGGAGTGGCTGACGTTGCCAACACGGCTAATCCTCCGGCAAATGACCCGTCGCACGGGCCTGACGACGATAAAGACCCGGATCAGACCAGAATGTCCCATATTCCTGAAGATGTGGAAAGTTCCCTCGGCTCAGCCCCACGGCGACATTATCTGCCAATCTCATTCGCTCTCACTGCCGAGAAGCATCTTTCCTCTTGGCTCGGTCTGGAGTCAGGAATAGGATATTCATATCTCCATACCGATTTCGAACGCTATAAAGAGCCGTCAACATGCCATTGGCATTATCTCGAGATTCCCCTCAAAGTGAATCTTTATGTCTACACTTCCCCACGTATGAAAATTTACGGAAGTATGGGAGGAAGAATTGCCATTCCTATATATTCCTATGCGCAAATGAATCCAAACACCCACGTACGGAGCGGAACATTCAGTTCCAAGACGGTGTGGTCGGCAGGAGGAAGCATCGGCGCGGCTTTCCGCCTTTCAAAACGTGTCGACCTCTTTGTGGAGCCGTCGCTCCACTACCATTTCCCACAACAGTGCACAATACCCAATATCTGGACCGACGACGAGCCATGGAGCATATCGATTCCGATCGGTTTCCGCTTCAACTGGTAAGTGGTAATGCATAATTCATAATTCATAATGCATAATTGTTTGCCGCAGAATTTCAGACAGAAACATTTTGATGATAATCTACTTTAATTTTAGCTAATTTTTTTTAATTCTTCATGCAGTATTCCAACTGAATTCTTATCTATATAG
>JAIECF010000065.1 GCA_029068655.1 Muribaculaceae bacterium
CAGGAGGTCTTTACCCTTCTAAGCTGCTTTGAGGTTGCGGTCAGGAACGCCATTGATCGTATTCTCATAGCATCCCTTGGAACTGACTGGCTACGCGATGCCATACTACCCGGTGGTATATTTGATGTGCCGGGATGCCGGGATAGCGCCAAAATAATCAGGAAAGCATATAACCGACTTATGCGTGACGGCTATTTTACCCACCCCAAACTGCTTGCAGAAATGGAGTTTGGAGTATGGAAATACATGTTCGCAAATCCACAATACAGGGCTGTCGGAAGAACGTTGCTTGCCATCTTCCCAAACAAGCCTCGATCATCAGCGGAAGTTCAGTATAATAATACCTATATCTTCAACGAACTCGATGGAATCAACATTCTCCGAAACCGCATAGCTCATCATGAACCTATTTGTTTTGCGCGTCGCCAGCCTGAAATTGGTACATCTTACATATTGAACGCCTTCCAAACTCTTCACAAACTATTTATGTGGATGGGGATTGACAGTCATTCCTTGTTGTATGGTCTCGACCATGTGCAGCAGGTTTGTTCTAAAATCAATAATCTGAAGTCGTAAATTTCTAAATATAAAACCTATGAATAAAATAATAAGCACCTAAATGCTCACAATCTGTCTGGTAATGGCAGCCTGTAGCAGCCACAACGATGAGCCCGAGACCATCTCTCCCATATAATTTAGCAAACGGGACTACACTATAGTATACGGAGGATCAAATGGTATTCCATTTACAGGAGGTGGAGATGTGTATAAACTTGAAGTAAGCACCCCCGAGGTATTAGGTAAATTCGGAATCGATATAGAAACTCACCATCTAATAATAAATCCAGCTAAAATTGGTGAGTCAACCCTGAATATCATCGATGTCAATGCAGGAATTACGGTCACTCTTGATATAACAGTAGTTGATTACTATTTGTCCTTCAAAATTGAAGATATTGAGGGCACAAATACTAATGAGTTTTTTAAAACGGATAATTATATTAGGTTTATCAGGAATGAAGATAACACTAAGCCTGTAAAAATCATGGAAGCACCAAGGTTGCAACCGACGGCTCAGCTATTATGACTATTCCTGCGATTGCCGGAAAGCATACCTACAAAGCTTACTATAGCGGCAATACTAATGTAGCTAATGCTGTTTCTAACAAAATCATCCATTAATCAGCGGCCGTAGGATCGATTTCAGCCAATCAGATTGGCGTTGAGATTATTCCGAGGCACGGAGGGATTGTTGTCGTGAATCCCTCCGTGCCTAAACTCGATATCTTCTCCATCAGGCGAAAAGGTAAAGACCGTGAAGACCGACAACGTCCCCCTCTTCGCATCCCTTGACCCAGGTCTCTACATCATAGCTAACCAAAAATTCGTCATAGATTGATTACGTACTCGTCGTATCCAGCTGTTAAACACTCAAAAAAGGGGGGCACGCCTCTACGCCCCCCTAAAAAATGGCAAAAGAAACAAAAGAAATCCCCCTATTTGATTTAACCAATAGTTCTTCTCAGGAACGTACCCTTCAGGAATTCGGAATTGTATCGGAAGTATGTAATAATAAGGTACTCTTTTCCCATCGTCCCAAGCAGCATTCCATCTGGGAAGACTCTTGACTACCCGAAGAGCCTCAGCATCAAGTTCGGGAGAAACGCCTTGTATGACGCTCGGTTTAGTAACATACCCTTTTTCATTAATGACAAATTTGACGAGCACAAGTCCCTCTACTTTGTTTTTCGCAGCTTTTCTTGGGTATCTGGCCTCTTTGCCTATATACTTATTGAGACCCTTCATTCCTCCGGAAAAGGTAGCCGGTATTTCCGGAACCTTCGAAACATTATTGTCTTTGGTTATCTCAGTCAAGTTAGCAAATAACAGTTCCGGCTCCACTAAAGAATCTGGAATCTCAATAATCGGTCGCGGAATCCGGAATTGTATCGGGAGTACATAATAATATGGCACTCTCTTTCCATCGTCCCAAGCCGCATTCCATTTGGGAAAACTCTTGACTACCCGCAGAGCCTCAGCATCAAGTTCAGGAGAAACACTTTGGATTACGCTCGGTTTAGTCACACATCCTTCTTCATTAATGACAAATTTGACGAGCACACGCCCCTCAACATTGTTTTCCTTAGCTTTTCTTGGGTATTTGACCTCTTTGTTTAAATACTTATAAAGAGCCTTTATCCCTCCGGGAAAGGTAGCCGGTATTTCCGGAACCTTCGAAACATTATTGTCTTTGGCTATCTCAGTCGAGTCTGCCAATACTTGTTCCTGCTCCACAAAAGAATCTGGAATCTCTATAGCCGGACCCAATATTGCGGCCTCCGAAATGATGGCAGTCAGGGAAATAATGGCACATATACCCATTCCTAATGTCTGCTCCGATAATCTGCGCCAAATTGACCTCTTTCTCATTATAATTCCTGTTTGTATAATATTTCAGTTATATGATAATAAAAACATCGCGGTCGCAAGAATGACCGCGATGTTGGATCGTATGAGATCAATTACCAAGCGGTTTTTCAATTTTTACGAAAGTAGAGAGGGGCCAGTAGAACGTCTTCGGATCATCCGGCTGGGCAGGGGAGTACTTGGTATAAGGCTTCAGATGCTTTGCAAGCTCCGGAAGCTTCTCGGCAATCCCCTCGCGAACGCATTTGGCAACCTGTGTTGCTCCATAGGTGTTGAAATGCGTGTTGTCGGCAAGTTCCTTGTCCTGACCCTTGAAGGTTCCGGCAGGATAATGCACGAGAGCCTTCTTGCTGCCTTCTGGTCCGAGTGTCTCGTAGAGAGTCGTCGTCATCTCCGTGATGTCTATCACAGGCACATTCTCACGCTCTGCCACTTCTTTCATGGCATTGGGATAGTCACCATGCGTGTTCTTGTTCTTTCCGTTTTCATCAAAACTGCGACGT
>JAIECF010000066.1 GCA_029068655.1 Muribaculaceae bacterium
CTATCGGCACGTCAAACTGAAAATTGTCAATTTCGAAGTCAAGCATCTTTATCTTAGGCACATTGTCAAGAAGATGATTGAAATCGAATGGTTCCAATGCTTTAGTATCCGGATTCTCTATCATTCCGATAGTTCCTCCGGTATATATAAGCAATATTTTCGGTTTTTTCACAGACATATGATATTAATTTTCAATGCGCAAAGATAGCAAAAAAAAATCAAGTCCACAACATTTTTCCATAATTTTAACTTCATCATCGAATACGTTACAAGAAAATTCAATCAAAATGACATAAAGACTCTCCATTGAAAGCCATGAGCATATTTATTTCCAATGAACCAATTGCTATTTCAAATGTTTAGCTATCAAAGATATTGTGTCAGTCACTTCTGGCCACTATTATTGACTTACCTAATAACCGTCAAAGCATTCCGCTATGAAAACACCCTTAAAAACCGCCTTATTGATCTTTGTGACAGCCGGGACAGCATCTCAGGCAATCGCAGATGATTCCCACAATTGGCTTCTTGACTCCATTCCACAGAAATGGAACTATCAGTCTGTGTATTCCCAGACACTTCCGACTGACGATGACTGGTGGAAGACCTTTGGAGATCCTACGCTCGATTCATTGATAAATCTGGCCGAAAAAGAGAACTTCAATCTCGCCGCCGCCCTCCAAAGGATAGAAATGGCAAAAAAGACTCTCGAAGTCGCCAAGTCAGCATATTTCCCATCTGTAGATCTCTCTGCCGGATGGTCGAAAGGGCAATCTTCAGGAGCATCAGGTCCGGTAGTAGCAAAATCATCTCCATACGACTATTTCTCTTTAGGCGCGACGATGCAGTGGGAAGTAGACCTTTTCGGAAGAATCACGCAGAATGTGAAGGCCGGTAAGGCTGCCTACAACGCCTCCAAAGCGGAATATGACGGAACGATGGTCTCACTTGCGGCCAACGTAGCAAAAGCATATATCAATCTCCGCACTTATCAGAACGAAATGGAGGTGGCCCAGAGTCATCTCGGGGAGCAGGAAAAGGTGCTTGCAATCGTAGAGGCAAGATTCAAGGCCGGCCTTGCAAGCATGCTTGAGGTGACTCAGTCACGCACGGTAGTAGCTTCCACCAGAGCCTCTATTCCGGCACTCGAGGCGATGATCGAATCTTCAATCAATTCTCTGGCTCTTCTCACAGCAAGATATCCTGATGATATCTCATCATGGCTCGCAGCTCCGGCGCCAATGCCGGATGTAGTCTATGGAGCGAATCTCGGAGTTCCTGCCGATCTCCTACGCAGACGTCCTGACATATTGCAGGCCGAGTATCAGCTCGCACAATATGCAGCACAGGTCGGTATTGCGAAAAAAGACTTCCTGCCGACTCTTTCCATTTCGGGATCAATAGGCACACAGGCTCACAACGCAAAGAACCTTTTCGGTGAACACAGTATGTATTGGGAAGTCAATCCTACCCTCAGCTGGACACTCTTTGACGGACTCGCACGCAATTACCGAACCGCCGAAGCCAAAGCTCAGCTTGAAGCGGCCGTAGACAGCTACAATTATACGGTCATGAATGCCGTAATAGAGGTGTATAACGCAACCACCACATTCAAATCTACAATGAAGACCATAAAACTGACAGATGAAGTGATCGACAACAGCAAGCAGTCGCTTGATCTCGCGGTAGACCGCTATAAGAAAGGTCTGTCACCATTCAACAACGTTGTCGATGCTCAGATCAGCTATCTGACCAATCAGGATTCCCAGATCACCGCCCGGGGCAAGGCGCTCATTGCCGTCGTGAACCTGTATGAGGCTCTTGGAGGTGGATGGAATGATTGATGTTGTACGTTTTACGTTTTACGTTTTTTAGTTAATAGAATAATAAAAATACCATCAGATATGAAACACATAAACACTTATCTCATACTATCGGCCGGCTGCCTTCTTCTGTCAATTGCCTCATGCAAAAAAAACGACAAAAAAGCTGTGAGTGATGATGCTCCTATGATATATGTGGCTAATCCGGTTGTAGACTCAATCGTTCTTCACAAGACATATCCCGGACTCCTCGGAGCCTCCGATAACGCCACTGTGGTAGGCCGAGTCAACGGCACCTTACTCTCCAAGAACTATGAAAGCGGATGCTACGTCAACAAAGGACAGCTTCTCTTCACCATTGAGTCGACTAAATACCGCGATGCCGTGCAGCAGGCGCAGGCGTCACTCGCGACTGCAAAGAGCCAGTATGAATACGCAAGCCGCAACTACCAGGCCCTCAGCGAGGCTCTCAAAAGCGACGCGGTCTCTCAGATTGAGGTGATCCAGGCCAAAGCGACTATGGAGCAGGCTGCGGCATCTGTAAAAAACGCCGAGGCAGCCCTTAGCCAGGCCAACCTGAATCTGTCCTACTGTTCGGTGAAGGCGCCCATTGCAGGCTATGTGTCTTCAAATATTCCAAATGTTGGAGAATACATCAGTGGAGAGGGATCTCCTGTAGAACTCTGCAAGATATACGACAACACGAATATGACCGCGACCTTCAACATCGAGGATGCACAATATGAGCAGATGATCGGTCAGAACGGCGGCATGAACCAAGAACTCTACAGAAATGTCCCGATTAAGTTCAATCAGCCTCTACCCCATTCGTATACAGCGGATCTGAGCTATCAGTCGCCATCGATCAATTCCTCGACTGGAACACTTCAACTTAAGGGTTCGATCAAGAACATAGACAACGAACTAAAAGATGGAATGTATGTCACTATAGAGCTTCCATACGGAATAAATCCGAAGGCTATACTTATCAAAGATGCTTCTATCGGTACGGACCAGCTCGGCAAATATGTATATGTGGTCAATGATTCCAACAAGGTGGTGTATACTCCTATCAAGACAGGCGAGGTGTATCAGGATTCTCTGCGTGTAGTAGACGAAGGACTCAAACCGGGCGACCGCTACGTGACAGAAGCCTTGCTCTCGGTACGCAACGGAATGACCGTCAATCCCCAACTGGTAAAGTAAAATCATCAGGCAATCCAAAATGAAGCAACAGATGCATTATGAATTGTGCATTATGAATTAAAAAGATACCACTATGTTCTCGAAATTCTTTATAAACAGGCCGATATTCGCAACCGTCATCGCAGTCCTGATGGTGCTGGCAGGCGCAATGTGCTACTTCTCGCTTCCGGTGGCGCAATATCCCGACATTACTCCACCCACAGTCATGGTAAGCGCATCCTATCCGGGCGCCTCAGCCTCTACAGTCGCCCAGACTGTGGGAGTTCCGATCGAACAGCAGGTGAACGGAGTGGAAGGAATGTTATACATGAGCAGCAATTCAAGTTCGGACGGAAGCTACAGCCTTACGATTACTTTTGAAAACGGCACTGATCTTGACCAGGCAGCCGTGGAGGTACAGAACCGCATATCGATGATAAGCTCCACTCTGCCATCGGAAGTTGCACAGCAGGGAGTTTCCGTAAACAAGGAATCAAGCGACCAGATCATGTTCGTAGCTCTAACCGCTGAAGACACAGAAAGATATGACGCCCTATATCTGACCAACTACGCGCAGCTGAATCTTGTCAACCCACTAAGCCGAGTCGAAGGCGTTGGTGGAGTCCAGGCTTTCGGCGGTGGAGAATACAGCATGCGAATATGGCTTGATCCTGAAGCGCTAAGGATACGTGGACTAACGCCTGCAGACGTCTCAAGCGCAATACAATCTCAGAATATGGAGGTAAGCGCAGGCTCCATCGGGCAGCCTCCTCTAAGCGGCAATTCCGCGTTTGAATACACTCTCGTCAGTCACGGCAGGCTTTCCACACCGGAAGAGTTCGGAAATATCGTAATAAAGACCGACGGCACAAACATGCTTAGACTCCGCGATGTAGCGAAGATCGACCTTGGCTCGGAAAGTTATTCCAACAGCTCTACGATCAACGGAAAGCAGGGATGCACTATCGGCATCAACCAACTTCCGGGAGCTAACGCACTTGACGTGGCAAAGGGATGTATCGCCGAGCTTGACAGACTTTCTGACTATCTGCCCGAAGGTGTTCATCTCAACGTAATCATGAATCAGACAGACTATGTCAAGGAATCTGTTGACGATCTCTTCGTGACATTCCTTCTTACATCGCTCATCGTCATGGTGGTGATACTTATCTTCCTACAGAACTGGAGGGCAGTCGTGATACCTATGATTACAATACCAGTATCCCTGATCGCGACATTCGCGGTAATGAAAATCATGGGATTCTCGCTCAACACCCTCTCACTCTTCGGCCTTGTGCTTGCTATCGCAATCGTGGTCGATGACGCCATAGTTGTGGTGGAAGACTGTTCTCGACTTGTAGATACAGGGGAGATGACACGCCATGAAGCCGCTACAAAGGCCATGCAGGAACTTACGGGACCGGTAATAGGCGAGGTACTCGTCTTGCTGTCGGTATTCATCCCCACAGCATTCGTATCAGGCATCACCGGGCAGCTGTACAAACAGTTCGCACTGACTATCGCTGTCTCTACTGCTTTCTCCGGGTTCAACGCCCTTACCCTCACCCCTGCGCTGTGCGCTCTCTTCCTGACGCCCAAGAAACAATCGAAATTCTTCGTCTACAGATGGTTTAACGCCGGCTGGACAAAGGTGGAAAACTTATATAACAAAGCTGTCGGAGTAATGCTCAACCATGCTACAGCCTCCCTAATCGTCTTCCTTATTCTGGCAGGAGCCGCTTTCTATGGTTTCGTAAAGTGGCCTACCAGCTATATACCATCGGAGGACATGGGATATTTCATGACATCGGTACAGCTACCTACCGGAGCATCGCTTGAACGCGCCGAGAAGATCACAAACTCACTCGCCGGGGAAATACAGAAACTTCCGGAAGTGAAGGATGTGATGACAATATCCGGCTTCTCCATGATGGGGGGCGGGGCTGCATCAAACGGAGGAACGGTAATGGTAATGCTGAAACCCTGGAAGGAACGTGGCAGAAAAGGTTCGGTCGACAATGTAATCGCCAAGGTGAACGAGATCTCAGCAAAATATCAGGGAGCCATGATATTTTCCGTGAATCCCCCGGCAATTCCGGGTCTCGGAATGTCGTCAGGCCTGGAGATGAATCTTCTGGACATAAACTCACTTGGCCCTACAGAAATGCTGAAGGCCATCGACGCACTCCGCGAAGCAGTAAAGAAAGACCCGAGACTCGAATCCCTTACTTCGATGTATCAAGGCGTAGTGCCGCAGTATCAGCTCAACATAGATAGAGATAAGGCAAAGACCCAAGGACTTGTGATGTCTGACATTTTCTCCTCTCTCAGCGGATATCTCGGAGGAAACTACGTGAATGATTTCGTGGAGTTTGACCGGGTATTTCAGGTGCGCATGCAGGGTGACCAGGCGGCTCGCGACAATATCAACGACGTATTGCGCCTGTCGGTAAGAAACTCTGCCGGAGAGATGGTTCCATTCTCTTCATTCACGACCATAGAACCTGTAATGGGAGAGGCATCGATCAACCGCTACAACATGTATCAGTCAGCATCGGTGACTGTCAATCCCGCAAAAGGAGTATCTTCTTCAGAAGGTATAAAGGCCATGGAAGAATTGGTGCAGTCTACTCTCGGAAAGAACTATTCATATGCATGGACCGGCATTGCTTATCAGGAGACACAGTCTGGGACAACGATCTCATTCGTATTCATCTTCGCGATCATAATGACAATACTTGTGCTCGCCGCCCAGTATGAAAGCTGGACCGATCCTATCGCCGTAATACTCGCAACTCCTATCGCGGTGCTTGGCACTATTCTCGGATGCATCTGTATGAGTCAGTCAATAAGCGTCTACACACAGATAGGCTTGATATTGCTGATAGGAATGTCGGCAAAGAACGCCATCCTGATTGTAGAGTATGCGATGGACTTCCGAAAGAGCGGGAAGAGTATCAAGCAGTCTGCGCATGATGCAGGTGTGATCCGCTTCCGCCCCATCATGATGACGGCACTTGCATTCGTATTCGGTGTCATGCCTATGATGTTCGCTACCGGAGCCGGAGCCAACAGCCGTATCGAACTCGGCACCGCTGTTGTTTTCGGCATGGCGATGAACGCCTTTATCGGCACTCTCTTTGTCCCGAACTTCTGGGAACTGATGCAGCGCATCAACGAGAAGTACCTCTCAGGTCTCTTCAAGGATCCTGCTACTTCACCCAAACAGACCGCCACCAATACCTCGGATATGGTCGGATAGTGTTATTATTGAATATATAATGATAGAAAAAAGAGGGACGCTTGTGTGTGAAACAGCGTCCTTCTTTTTTCTATGACCAATGTCTGAGAATTATAATTGAAAATCAGCTATTTATTTTTTATCTTTAATCATTTGCTCCCTGTCGGCATAAAGACGAAGAATACAGCCCCTACAAGACAGAGGAATGCAGCCAAATGATTCCAGTGAAGTTTCTCTCCGGAGAGAAAGAAAACTGAAATGATGGTGAAGACTGTAAGGGTGATGACTTCCTGAATCACCTTGAGCTGCATCATCGAGAAGGAACCTCCGTTCTCTACATAACCGATTCTATTGGCCGGTATCATAAAGCAGTATTCAAGCAACGCTATTCCCCATGAAAGAAGAATAACCGCGAAGAGGGGCCAGTTCTTTATCAAGCCCATCGACTGCATCTTCAGATGGCCATACCAGGCCATAGTCATGAAAATATTAGAGATGATCAATAATACTATCGTTAATAAAGCCGATTTCATAATGCATTGTGTTTTTTACAATGCAAAATTACTCAAAAATCCCGAATAATCATTAAACTTCGTTTGTTATATTGTTGTATTTTTGAAAAACTACACAAACGAATCTACTATAACTATGCTCTCAAGCGGAAAACTCGGATTCTGGGGACTTACGGCCCTCGTATTCGGCCTGATGGTAGGAACGGGCATCTACAACCTTCCTCAAAATATGGCACACGTCGCCAATCCCGGCGCGGTCTGGCTGTCGTGGCTTGTAACCTCGATGGGCATACTTCCACTCGTGCTCGCCTTCAAGTGGCTCAGCGACCGATATCCACAATATAATGCTGGAATATACCAGTATGCCCTCGCGGGGTTCGGACGATTCGCGGGATTCAATATCGCATGGGGCTACTGGCTCTGCACTGCATTTTCAAACATAGCATACGCAGTGATGCTAAATGATTCCATAGGAGCTTTCTTTCCAATACTCATGCGTCATGGATGGGAAATGGTGGCCTTCGGAAGCGTATTTATCTGGCTCATGTTCTTCATCGTATCGCGTGGGATACAGACTGCGAAGTTCGTCAACAACCTGCTGGCGGCTGTCAAGGTTTTGATGCTTATATTCATTGTCGTAATCTTAGTCATCTTCTTTAAGGCCGGACTGTATGAAGCCGATGTGTGGGGAGCAGTCGCCGGAGTGGGCATTACATGGCAGCAGGTCAAGGAGACCATGATGGTAACTCTTTTCTGTTTCTTCGGTGTCGAGGGCGCCGTCATGATGTCGGCAAGAGCGAAAAAGCCTTCTGATGTCGGCAAAGCAGGCATAGCTGGCTTTCTGATATCGCTTGCGCTTTATATGGCTGTCTCATTGCTTAGCTACGGTCTGCTCGGCAGAGCTCAGCTCGCAGACCTCCCTGATCCTTCCATTGCCTATATATTAAGGGAAACATGCGGAGAGTGGGCCTATTGGTTTGTCATCTGTGCTGTAATAGTATCCTTGCTCGGAGGATGGGTAGCATGGACTTTAGTCGTAGCTCAGGTCCCTTACGAAGCTTCACTTGTCGGAATCTTGCCTAAATATTTCAGTAAGGTAAACAAACACAATATGCCAACCTACGGACTTTTCGCATCAAGTATCGTCATGAACCTCTTCCTCCTTATGGTGGCGATGGCTGATGACGTATATCTTACCGCATTGCATATCACAGGACTAATGATCATACCCGGCTATTTCTTCACAGGTCTTTTCCTGATAAAGAAAGCAGACAACCGAAGGATTATGACAATAGCCATAGTGACTACTGCATTCTGCCTGTGGATGGCATATTCAGGAGGCCTGCTGAATATGTTCCTTACGTCCATCTTCTACATGATGGGCATAGGGTTCTATATAAGGACACATAAGGAGCGGCAGGCTCCAGGAACACCCCTATTCTCTTCGGGAGAAAAATGGGCATTTATCACCCTTTCCGCCGCCTCTCTTGCATCTCTCTATATAATAATCTCTGAATTCCTACCCTCATTCTCTTAACCTCTCAACCTTACAACCGAAAAAACAAAACAATGATCACCTTTCTGCAATCCCATCCTCTCATACCTCTTTTCCTGACGCTCGGACTTGGCTTCTGGCTGGGCAAGCTACGGTTTGGATCCTTCTCTCTCGGATCAGTGGCTGCTACACTTATAGTAGGCGTCATAATAGGTCAGTTCGACATTACTATTCCAGATATGGTGAAGACCGTGTTCTTCCTCTTCTTCCTCTTCTTCCTCTTCTCAGTGGGATATGGTGTAGGACCGCAGTTCTTCCGGGCTTTCAAGGGTAATGGAGTGAAGATAGTGGCATTCGCTGCTGTAGCCGCTCTTGTAAGCGCTGGTGTTGTGGTGTTGGCGGCAGAACTTCTCGGTTACAGCAAGGGAGTAGCAGCCGGTCTCTATGCAGGGTCGCAGAATGCTTCCGCTTCATTAGGACTGATGACCGACACCTTGAAAGGGATGCCCATTGAGGAATCCACCCGCGATCATATTCTTAAGCTGATTCCGGCATGTTATGCAGCGACATACGTGCTCGGAACAGTCTTCACTGCATGGTTTTTATCCTCGATGGCACCCAAGATGATAGGGGGCCTGAAAAAAGTGCAGGCAGACGTGGCCGATATAGAGCAGAAACTCGAAGGTTCCGACACTCCGCTTGGGCCCGGAATGATACCGGCCCGACGTCCGGTAGTCTATCGTGCCTATGAGGCAACCGACCCATTCTACGGCATTCCACGCTCACCGGCTGAAATAAGAGAACACTATAAGGCGATGAATGTGCGTGTGGTATTCGTGCGTGCAAGGATCAATGATGTCATTACAGATCCATCCCCAGAAGTAAGAATCTCGCATGGCGATCATATAGTGCTCGGCGGACGTTCAGACGAGATGGCTGCCCTACCCTCTCCTCCCGGACCGGAGATAGCGGATCATGAACTTTTGAATTTCGGAGCCGAACGTACTCCTGTGACGATCGCCTCTAAGGATGTTGACAATATGACTATTGGTCAGCTTCGCTCACAGGAATATATGGATCGTATAGCTATCGCATCATTGAAAAGAAACGGTCTCTCGCTTCCCGTAAAAAACAACACCCAGTTAAGCGGAGGCGATGTCATTACTCTCGTTGGTTGGCCATGTGACGTCGCAGCCGCAGCCGACCGGATAGGATACGCTGACCGCGACACCAATGTCACCGATATGGTTTTTGTCGGTCTGGGCATAGCAGTGGGATGTATCGTCGGAGCCTTATCGATAAAGATAAATGGCATTCCTATGGCACTGGGAGTAAGCGTTGGGGCGCTTTTCTCCGGTCTGGTGCTCGGTTGGTTGCGCTCGAAGCGCCCTTCTTTCGGTCATATACCATCGTCCGCACTATGGATACTGAATAATCTTGGTGTGAATATGTTTATCTCGGTTTTGGGGCTATCGGCGGGTAGCGCATTGATGGCCGGACTGCATGAGGCGGGTATCGCTATTGTCGGCATAGGCCTGCTTCTGACCTTCCTGAGCATAGTCATCAATGTCTTCATCGCCCATAGGATATTCCGGTTCTCAACTCCGGAAGTGCTTGGATGCGTCGCGGGAGCACGATGCAGTGTGGCATCGATCGGTGCGATCCAGAATGCACTTGGCTCAGACGTGCCGAACCTTTCCTTCACCATCACCTACGCCGTCGCCAATATCACCCTGGTCTTCTCCTCCCTTATCGTTCTTTTCCTCATCCAGTAGGGACAGTCAAGTCGTCAAACCCTATTGATCATGTAAAATCGTACGCTTTGAATATCGAGCAGAGTCGATCTGAAGCGACTGCAGGATCCAACGGATCTTTTCCGATTGTATTGGATCGCCATACTATATCCGGAGAATTTATGCATATCAGACGATGGAATCCGGCCTCGAGCAACTCCTCATGGTCGCTCACTCGTCCTGCCACAAGCAAAACGGGTATATTCCTCTTCTTACCTCGCTGCAGGATCTCAAATGGTATCTTTCCCATAAGGGTCTGACGATCGGAACTACCTTCACCTGTAATGATAAGGTCTATGCCGGCAAGTTCATTATCAAATCCGATGATATCGAGAAGTGTCGAGGCTCCTTTCTGTATATGTGCACCGGCAAGAGCAAATAGCCCCCCGCCTGCCCCTCCGGCGGCTCCGCTACCCGGCACTTGATTAAGGTCTATTCCGGTTTTTTCTATAATCAGTTTCCTTACATGTTCCATCCCCTCTTCAAGGATTTTTACTTCTTCTTCATCAGCTCCTTTCTGCGGACCGAAAACACGGGGAGCTCCGTGAGCTCCGGTAAACGGTGCATCCACATCGCATAGCAAGGTAAGCTTAAGTTTGGCTATCCTCTCTTTAAAAGGCCCCGTAAATTCAATATCCGCAACCTCGGAAAGCCTCCGACCGGTGAACGGCCGAGGAAGTATATTACCTTCGGTGTCAATCAACCTCAGACCCATTGCCTGCAAAGCACCAAGTCCGGCATCGACAGTCGCGGACCCCCCAAGACCAAGCATTATGTCATAGATACCGGATTTAAGAGCATCATTAATCATTTGTCCAACTCCATAACTCGAAGCATGGAGTGGGTTTCTTCTATTTTCTTCTATGAGAGTCAAACCCGCGGCGGCAGCAAACTCCATGCTTGCATGCCACCCTGCACTATTTTTATATCTGTACCACTTTGACTCTATTTCTTCACCAAGCGGACCTATCACATTACAATGACAATAATCACCGCTTCGCAAACCATTAGCCACCATCTCCACCATTCCCTCACCTCCGTCGGAAACAGGAAGGAAGACTGCCTTTATGTCGGGATGAGTCTCTTCCAGACCTCCGGCGACATAAAGAGATGCATAATATGATGAAAGGCATCCTTTCATCGAATCCATTGCCACCAATACATTCTTCATGTCAATCCCAATAAAGTCAATTCTTGTCGAAGGTTAGGAGTAAGCTCTTCACTCTTCTCATACAATTCTTCAGGGGTCCACCATCTGCCTCCGTCAAGTTCATCGCTCGGATGCAGATCGGCAGGATCAACAACAGCCTTAAAACTGTTTACGAGTTCACGCTCACGATCAGATTCAAATACATAGCTTTTCACATGAACCGGTGTGAAATCAGTTAGACCGAGTTCTTCTTTTGCCTCACGCCTAAGGGCAACATCGACGTTCTCGCCGAAGTCGACATGCCCGCCAACAGCCGTATCCCATTTGCCAGGCTGGATATCCTTCCATTTAGGACGGTGCTGAAGGAAGAGTCGTCCTTCAGTATCGAATACATGCAGATGCACCACAGGATGGAGCAGTCTGCTACCCCCATGGCACTCTCCTCTCGTAGCCTTCCCGATTACATTCCCGGCTTCATCCACCACCGGAAATATCTCTTCACTGTTATCCTTATTCATTCCTGTCAGGAACTCTTTAATATATAATCTTTAATCTTTAGATAATACTTCTGCGGCAAATTTGCCCATAGCCTCGTAGCCGGCGGGATTCAGGTGTAGCCAATCGTCGGAATATTCCGGACGCAGTGCAGACGGATTCTGCGGATCCCTGACTGCCGTGTCGAAATCTATTACTCCGTCGACATCCTTGTTCGCGCGTATCCAATCGTTGAGGGTAAGGCGAGCAGCCTCGCTGAAGTGATCTTCATAGAAGCTTTTACTGTATGGAGTGATCGTGGCGAGATATACTTTCTTTCCAGCCTTCTTACTCTTGGCGATAAAGGAGGAGTAGGCTTCTATGATATCATTTACTATCTCCTGATGATTGGGTCGCTTGCCTCCAATATCGTTCACTCCTTCGAAAATCACTACAGATGTCACTCCCGACTGCCCAAGCACATCGCGGTCAAAACGGACCACAGCCGGTTCGCTGAGCCCTCCGTTTACTACTGCATTACCTCCTATTCCAAGGTTAAGCACTCCGACATTTCCTCCGAGGGCTTTTGCCATAAAGTCGGGCCAGCGGTTCTGCATGTTAGTGGTACTTCCCCTTCCGTCAGTGATAGAGTTGCCTATGATCGCCACACATTCTGCGGGCTTATCCGTCTGCACGTCGATACATGATATATTATACCAGTGGTCGAGTTTTTCAGCATCGGTGAATCTTGTCTTTGGCTTAGCCTCTCCGTCGATGATATATGATGTGGTGCGCGAGCCCCTGTGTGATGAAGCGTTCACCGGAGTATTATCGCCATAGTTGATTGTGATGGCAAGTCGCTGTAACGGCTGCAGATCATATTTTACATCATCGCTGTATATAGCCTCTCCCGGAGCGATCGTCACCGATTTCTTTCCGCCAAAGGTAAGATACTTAGCTGACTTTACATCAATATCACACGAGTCAGCAGCATTTGCGATAAACACTGACTTTATCTCCACCGGCTCCTTGCTTTGGATGTTGCTGAGCTGCATACGGAGCACGTCGCCGGGTATCGACACTTGCACTATCTCACGCAGCGCACGGCTCGAAAGGCTCGACTTCGGCATGTCGCCGGGACCTGTGAACTCAACAGCGGTTGCCCACGTGCCGGTCCATGTTTTCTCAGCATCCTGAGCCATTACGCCAAAGACGCAAGAGAGAGAGATTAAAGGAAGAAACAATCTTTTCATGCTGTATTTTGATTTAAGTTTTTAGTCTTATTTATTAGAGTGACCTAATCAATTTTTAATGGATTGATCAAATCTTATTTGATCCTTATATATTGCGTTACAAATTTAATCATAAAATCCCGATTACACAATAAAAAATCATTTCCGATCAGCCCAGTGCCTGAGACAGATCGGAAATAAAATCAATTCTTATATCGTAAACCTATAGAAGCCCGCTTTTTACTCAGCATTATTTTTCAGCCAGTCTGTCCTTACCTTGTCAGGAAGATGGGCCACCTTAAAATCAGAGAACGATGCCTTGAAGCCATTGCCATCCGGGCAAGCTGCAAACATACCGATCTTCACAGGATGGTTTGCCTCTATCCAGGCATTGCGCATCATATGATAGTCCTTGTCATCGAAAGAGTAGAAGATCTCAATTGCGTCGAGCCGCCTGACTGCCTTGATCCATATGAAGTCAACAGGTCGGTCAAGCGCAATGACGCTCCAGTCGGATGTCTTGTGAGTGACTACAGTGCTGAGATTATATTTTCCGTCGACATATTCAATTCCGGTCTTGATATAGTTCTCATGGTCGAGCCGAATCATCATTCCGGCCTGGTCAAACCTGACCTTGTAGTCTCCGGAAACCTTAACTTTAGCCTCAAACTCCCCACCGTATTCAGCATAATAAAAAGGTGCGTCGTCGACCGTGAATCCATAGTGTGATATGCGCCAGTAGTCGCTGTTGGGCGTGACATCCATGGTGAGTGTACCACCGTTGATATTCCAGTTTTCCGGCTCGTTAAACCAGTTCATCTTCTCCAGAGTCTGCGCTCCGGTATTCATGGTGGCCATGAACGTGCAGATAAATAGAATCAGTTTAGTCTTCATTTTTGTATATGACCATTAATTTAATTAACTTTGCAAAGTTAACAACAAAACGGAGAATAGGCAATGGTCATAAATAACCATTTTGAATCGAACAGAAAGAAACTTGACGGACTTCTACGCACCGACAATACCTATGCCGATCTTACGGCCTTGCAGAGATTGCGGAATTATGCCGAAACGATGGCTGAGATCGAAAACGTAATTGTTGTAGTAAGTGATATGGCAAATGGTAAAAGCCATATCTCAGCCGGCGAATTTGCCCGTAGTCTTGGAATATCCGATTATCAGCATGAAGATTCCATTTGGGAAAACAGAATTCTTTCACTGATGTCGGCTGAGGAACAGGAAGCTAAGTATATTGCGGAACTCAGTTTTTTTCATTTCGTCAAGCATCAGCCTAAAAATAGAAAGGGAAACTACCATCTGCTCTCGAAATTGAGATTTCGTTTCGGCGACGGGAGTCTACATGATGTGTTCCATCGTATGCACTATATATATGACGATGGGCGTAACAACGTAAGATATGCGGTATGCATCTATGGACCATTATCCTTCGACTTCAAAGGCCGAAGCATGATAGTGAATTCAGTCACCGGCATTACAGAAGAAATTACTCCGGCTGGAAGAGATGCTATTCTGAGCAAGCGTGAGCGTCAGGTTCTCAGTCTTATAGACACCGGAATGAAGAGTGCGGAAATAGCCGATAAATTGAATATCAGCACACATACAGTAAGCCGGCACAGACAGGAAATAATCAAAAAGCTTCAGGTGAAAAACACCCACGAGGCTTGCCGAATCGCCAAATCAATGGAACTAATCTGACAAATAAGATCAATCTTATTTGCGGCACCGCAGGCATACTATAGAGAGTAAAAGACATATGGCTGAGCAGATTATGATCAGAACTGAAGAAGTGCGCAGAATATCTCCAATTCCAACTAATGGCGACACCATTCCACCGAAAAGGAAACCCACCGCTCCGAAAATTGCTGAAGCGGAGCCCGGGGATTGACGCCCTTCATCCATGGCGAGGGTTGTGGAAGAAGAGAACACAAGTCCAAGGCCAAGCACGATCAGCAGCATAGTAACTTCATATGTGGTAAAGGTATTGAAGCATATAATTCCTATAAATTGCAACAAACCGCACGCCGACATTATAATGGCACCTGTCAGCATCGCATATCGAAGAGTCTTGAACTTTATGGCTAAAGCCGAACCAAGGCCGATCCCTATCGCATTGACAGCAAAGACAAGGGAAAAGATCAATTCGGAGTAGCCGAAATGATTCTGGATTATGAACGAGGCTGAAGAGATGTAGGAAAACAACACTCCATTTGCAAAGCCAGAGAGAACCACATAAAACACGAAATACCTTATCTTGAAGAGCTGGGTAAAGCTACGCACCAGCGGGCCGTATCCATCCTTAATACGGCGGTCATCGGGAAGGGACTCTCTAAACCATAACGAACAAATGGCAAGAGCCAGTCCGAGACCCAAAAGAATCCAGAATATACCCTGCCACCCTATGGATTCGGCAACCAGACCGCCGACCACAGGTGCTGAAACAGGCGCTATCCCATTGACTGCTCCAATCAGCGCCATAGCCTTGGCCAGTTCCCGACCGGAAAAACAATCTGTAGCCACTGAACGAGACAAGACTATCGCTCCGGCTCCCCCAAGTCCCTGCACAAATCGGCACAAATTGAAGAAATCCATTGCCTTAGAGTAGATTATACCTACTGTTGCCAATGCAAACAACAATAGAGCTGACATCAGGATTTTCTTACGGCCATACCGGTCGCTTATCGGGCCGAAAAACAACTGCCCGACTGCCAGGCCAAGCATGCTCATTGTTAGCCCCAACTGAACCATAGATGGAGAAGTATGAAAGACTTCAGTCATTGAAGGAAGCGTAGGCAGATACATATCGGTGACAAACGGACCGAAACCGCATAACAGACCCAACAGTGTCAAAAGAAAGATATAGTATCCTTTACTCATGATTGTATATATCCTTAAGTAGAAATTTGCCATCAAACTATATCTATAACAACGGAAAACCAAATACTATCATAATGACTAACAGTAATCATGAAGCATATACTCACATTTTTATTGCCGAATCTGAAATTTTTCATTAAATTTGCATTCAGAATCAAGAACCCAACAACTTCACCATGAAACTGACCAAAATTTTGGCACTGGCCGTAACTGCCCTATCAGCTATGACCGCTACTGCCGCTAATCCTGTCATTTATTTCGATCGTCCGGCGGATTTCTTTGAAGAGACTTTCGTAATAGGCAACGGTACGCAAGGGGGTATCATCTACGGGAATCCATCGCGCGAACGTATCTCACTCAACGACATAACCTTCTGGACCGGAGAGCCCGACACGGCAGTCTATACTCCCGGTGCTTACAAGGCTATACCCGAAATTCGCGCTGCTCTCGATGCCGGCGACTATCAGCTCGCTCAGGAACTTCAGAAGAAAGTGCAGGGACATTACACTAACAATTATCAACCCATAGGCAATCTCTTCATTGATTTCGCAGATAAAACCGAGGCTGTGAATTATACTCGCAAACTAAACATATCAGATGCCACAGCGAAAGTCAACTATACCAAAGGGAACAACGAAATCACTACCGAGTACATTGCCTCGGCTCCAGACAGCGTTCTTGCCATAAAGATTTCAGCGGAGTATCCAATCGACTTCACTCTTTCGTTCGAATCACCTATAAAGAAGGTCAACGTCAGCTCCTCTGAAAAAGGAATCATAGCCGAGGGAAGCGCCTCCTACTCGTCGCTGCCCAATTATGTCGACATGGCCGCCGACCAGAAACTTCTGTATGATGATGCACGCGGAATCCGATTCCGAACGGATATACGCGCGATAGCTCCGGGTGCCTCCGTTTTACCCGGTAATGACGGTTCTCTGACCATAAAGGGAGCAACAGAAACCCTTATCATAGCAGCCATAGCCACCAACTTCAACGGAGCGAACAATAACCCGGCAACCCACGGTAAGGACTTCCGGGCTATTGCCACCCGTAAAGCGGACAGAGCTTCGAGAAAGGGTTACAACGATATTCTCAAAGACCATATATCAGACTATTCCGCACTTTTTTCTCGTGTAAACCTTGATCTCGGTCAATCTGCTGATGAGCTCAACAGTCTTCCGACCGATACACGACTGAAAAACTATTCCGACAATTCAGCATATGACCCGGACCTTGAGGAACTCTACTTCAACTATGGCAGATATCTGCTGATAAGCTGCTCGCGCACTCCACGCGTCCCGGCAAACCTTCAGGGTCTCTGGAATGAATATCTTCTTCCCCCCTGGAGCTCCAACTACACCACCAACATCAATGTCGAGGAAAATTATTGGCCTGCGGAAGTTACCAACCTCAGCGAACTTCACATGCCGCTTCTTTCTTTCATCAAGCAGCTGCCTGTCACCGGAAAAGACACAGCGAAAGAATATTACGGCGTAGATCGTGGATGGTGTCTGGGCCACAATTCCGACATATGGGCGATCACAAATCCAGTCGGACTCAACTCGGGTGATCCGCAGTGGGCTAACTGGAATATGGGGGGTGCGTGGATAGCCTCTCATATATGGGAGCATTATCTCTTCACCCGCGACCTCGATTTTTTAAAGGAATACTATCCCACCCTCAAGGGGGCAGCGGAATTCTGCCTCGCATGGATGATCGAAGACAAGGACGGAAACCTGATAACATCTCCCTCCACTTCTCCTGAAAACAACTTTATTGCTCCTGATGGCAAACCGGCGGCTACTTCAGCCGGAGCTTTCGCCGACCTTGCGATGATACGTCAATGCCTCGCCGACACTCGAGAAGCCGCCTTAGCTCTCTACACAGACGATGATCTGGTGAGTGAGATTGACTCAGCTCTCGCAAAAATAGCGCCATATAAGATCGGACAGGCCGGACAGCTTCAAGAGTGGGCTGTCGACTTCAAGGAACAGGACCCGCAGCACCGCCATCAGTCTCATCTCTACGGTCTATATCCGGGCCATCACATATCGCTTGAGAACACCCCGGAACTTGCCAAAGCAGCTGCCCGATCTCTCGAAATAAAAGGTGACAATACTACCGGATGGAGCACCGGATGGAGGGTCAATCTCCTTGCACGACTCGCTGACTCCGACAAAGCGTATTCCATGTATCGCCGTCTTCTCAAATACGTAAGCCCGGACAATTATAAAGGTCCTGACAAACGAAGAGGTGGAGGAACTTATCCAAACCTTCTTGACGCTCATGCTCCTTTCCAGATAGACGGCAACTTCGGAGGATGCGCCGGAGTGGCAGAGATGCTAATCCAATCGACTCCTGAATCCATAATCATGCTTCCGGCACTCCCGGAGCAATGGAAAGACGGAAGTTTTTCCGGATTGCGAACCCGTAGCGGCGCTATGGTAGACGCAACATGGGAAGAGGGGAAAGTGACTTCTTTATTAATCTATCCACTGATAGACATCTCTATAAAAGTATCGGTAAACGGGGACACTATACCACTTGACCTCACAGCCGGGAAAATGGTATCAGTGTCTCTATAAGTCTGATTCATCAAAAAAATTCACTTTTATTGAATAATCTCAATAAAATTTATTAACTTTGCAAAAGAAGTAGTCGGAGACTTTATTTCTCCGACTTGCTTCTCTTAATAACATAACCCTATCAGACTAACCATCTACAAATAGCAAACGCCATGAAAAGATTTGCATTCAAAATGTTTCTTAAGCCCGGAATGGAGGCTGAGTATGAAAAGCGCCACGCACAGCTATGGCCTGAACTCAAAAAGAAACTCGAGGAAGCAGGAGTAAGAAACTATTCCATATTCTGGGATAAGGATACCAATATTCTTTTCGGATATCAGGAAGTATATGGCGAAGCAAATTCCCAAGATGCTGAAGCAGCCGACGAAATAACACGTAAATGGTGGGATTACATGGCTGAGGTCATGGAAGTGAACCCTGACAATTCCCCCGTCACCATTCCAATAAAAGAAATGTTCCACCTCGACTGATTCCGAATGAAAATGACTAAGACTTATCATCTTGCCGTAGATCTCGGCGCCACCTCCGGACGCACCATACTCGCTACTTTCGATGGAGAAAAGGTAGACATGCAGGAAATAGCACGCTACCACTACCCCATGCTCCCGATCGGAGAGCACCTGTACTGGAACCTCCCTCTTATCTATCAGCATATCCTCGAATCTATGAAAAAATGCGCAGCCCTCCTTGCTGAGATGCCGGAGCAACCGAAACTCAAGAGCATAGGCATTGATACCTGGGGATGCGACGTAGCTTATTTCCTGAAAGACGGCAGCATCGCAAGCCTGCCTTTCTGCTATCGCGACACCCACACAGTTGGCGCAGTAGAGCGATTCTGCAAGGAGATGCCTAAAGAGGAGGTGTATGCTAAGACAGGCATCCAGTTTATGGATTTCAACACGCTTTTTCAGCTTGACACAATACGCCGGAACAATCCCGAGGTGCTTGACAATGCCGACAAGATCCTGTTCATGCCCGACGCACTGTCATATATGCTTACAGGCAAGGCAGTGACGGAGCGCACGGTTGCTTCAACCTCGCAGATTCTCAATCCAAATACCGGAGATCTCGATGATGTGCTTCTCTCCAAAGTCGGATTAAAACGGTCGAAATTCGGCCCTATGATCGAACCCGGAGAAGAAATAGGTACCCTCATTCCCCGACTGGCAAATCTTACTGGTCTCGGAGAAGTTCCGGTGGTTGCAGTGGCAGGACACGACACGGCATCCGCAGTCGCAGCTGTGCCCACACCCGATAAAGACTATGCATATCTGAGCTGTGGCACATGGTCGCTCCTCGGAATCGAAAACGAAGGACCGATCATAACGGAGAAGAGCCTTGAATACAATTTCACAAACGAAGGTGGCGTCGACAATACTATCCGTGTGCTTAAAAATATCACCGGACTATGGCTTTTCGAGCGTTGCCGTGAGGAATTCAAGGACGCTCCGACAGACATATCCGAACTTGCCGCGCTATATCTCGAGAGCGACTGTCCGAGTATTGTCAATCCCGACGATCCTTCATTCGCCAATCCTTCAAGTATGACCAAGGCCATTGATGAATACTGCGAGAAGACCAGCCAACCTATACCGGAAACTCCAGCGGACTACATCAGGGTCGTCTACCGTAGTCTCGCACACCGCTATGGAGAGATCACCGAATGGCTTCGCGAACTCTCACCGGTAGAGATCAAGCGCCTGCACGTCATTGGAGGTGGTTCGCGCAACCGACACCTCATGCAGATGGCTGCCGACAGCCTCGGAATTCCTGTAGTAGCCGGACCGGCTGAATGTACGGCCCTCGGCAACGTACTGATGCAGCTACGCGCATGCAAAAGTCTTTCCTCTCTGAAAGAGATGCGTAAGGTAGCTATCAATTCTACGGAAACAGAGACATTCAACCCAAGCAAATAACCCAACTAACCAATAATCATATTCGAATTATGAAAGAAGAACTTATCCGGAAGGCCTACGAAGTGGCCAAAGAAAGATATGCCGCTATAGGCGTCGATACAGACAAAGTGCTGCAGCAGATGCAGGACTTCCATCTCAGCATGCACTGCTGGCAGGCTGACGATGTGACCGGTTTCGAACCCCGCGAAGGAGGACTGACCGGCGGCATTCAGGTCAACGGCAACTATCCGGGCCGCGCACGCAATATCGATGAGCTAAGAGCAGACGTTCTCTATGCAATGAGCCTCATACCGGGCAAGCACCGCCTCAACCTCCATGAGATCTACGGAGACTTCAAGGGCAAGTTCGTAGACCGTGATGAAGTGACCCCCGAATACTTCGAGAGCTGGATCGAATGGGGAAAGGCCAACGACATAAAGCTTGACTTCAACTCTACATCTTTCTCTCACTCAAAAAGCGGCGACCTCTCGCTCTCCAACCCCGATAAGAGCATCCGCGACTTCTGGATCGAGCACTCAAAGCGTTGCCGTGCCATCTCCCAGGCCATAGGCGAGGCGCAGAATGACCCCTGCATCATGAACACATGGGTTCACGATGGCAGCAAGGACATCACACTCAACCGTTCGCTCTACCGTGAACTCCTCAAGGATTCACTCGACCAGATCTTCGAACACCGCTACGACATGATGAAAGACTGTGTAGAATCCAAAGTATTCGGCATAGGTCTTGAAAGCTACACCGTAGGCAGCAACGATTTCTACACAGCTTACGCTGCACAGAAGAACATGATGATCACTCTCGACACCGGCCATTTCCACCCGACAGAGAGTGTAGCCGACAAAGTGAGCTCAATGCTTCTTTTCGTTCCGGAACTCATGCTCCACGTATCACGCCCTATCCGCTGGGACTCAGACCATGTGACCATCATGGACGACCCGACAATGGACCTCTTCAGCGAGATCGTACGCGCCGGCGCGCTTAACCGCGTTCACTATGGCCTTGACTACTTCGACGCTACCCTCAACCGTATCGGTGCCTACGTCATCGGTAGCCGTGCTGCTCAGAAGTGTATGCTCCGCGCACTTCTCGAACCCGTCACCACACTCCGCAACTATGAGCTTGAGGGCAAGAACTTCCAGCGTCTCGCACTCCTCGAAGAGTGCAAGAATCTCCCATGGAACGCTGTATACGACATGTTCTGCCTCAACAACAATGTTCCTGTCGGAGAATCCTACATCAAGGAGATAGAGAAGTATGAGGCAGACGTCACTTCCAAGCGCTAAACACTAAAATGCCATATATATCATAGGATATGAAGAGTGTCTTCATATCCTATGATATATTGGTATACAGAGCCTATGGAAACCGGCCATCAACACTTTTATAACTTATAACATACCACTTATAACCTATAGCTTATAGCTGACAACTAATCATGATATTCCTCGGACTACTTATCATAGCCATCGGTTCCTTTTTCCAGTCGAGCTGCTATGTGCCCATCAATAAGATCAAGGACTGGAGCTGGGAGAGCTACTGGCTTGTGCAGGCCATCTTTGCATTTCTCCTCCTTCCGTTTCTCGGCATGATGCTTGCAATTCCGGAAGGACACACCATCGGCGAATTATTCTCCACCACTCCATCGTTCAACCTATGGATGACTATACTGTTTGGTGCACTTTGGGGAGTAGGCGGCCTCACTTTCGGCCTCTCCATGCGCTATCTCGGCGTGGCACTCGGACAGTCGATCGCGCTCGGTACCTGTGCAGGCCTCGGGACAATCATGGGCCCGGTGCTGCTCCAGGTATTCTTCCCTGAAAACGATCCTCTTTCTCAGCTAACGTTCTCCGTAATAATCGGAGTGATAGTGACACTCATCGGTATCGCGATCATCGGCATAGCCGGAGGCATGAAGGCTAATGCCCTCAGCGAAGAGGAAAAGAAGAAAGCCGTGAAAGATTTCAATTTCCCGAAAGGAATAGTCATCGCACTGCTCTGCGGCTTTATGAGCGGATGTTTCAACGTCGGACTCGCCTTCGGCGCAGACATCAATTTCGGTGATCAGACACCGGCAAACTACAGCACGCTTCCGGCTACTTTCCTCGTGACACTGGGCGGATTCGTGATAAATGCATGCTATTGCTTCTATCAGAACCAGAAAAACCATACGTGGAGCGACTATTCTAAGAAAGGGGTACTTCTCAACAATGTGCTCTTCTGCATCCTCGCGGGAGCATTATGGTACAGCCAGTTTTTCGGACTATCCATCGGCAAGGGTTACCTCGTAGAGTCTCCGACGCTGATGACTCTCTCCTTCTGCATCCTGATGGCACTTAATGTGGTATTCTCCAACCTTTGGGGTATCATCCTCAAGGAATGGCAAGGCTGCTCTAAGAAGACCATCGGAGTGCTTGTCGTGGGAATAATAATCCTTGTGGTCTCCTGCTTCCTTCCACAGCTTATCTAAAGACTTTGAGGACAGTCAGAAACTGACAGAAATAACAATAAATTACAACCAACAACTAATAATAATATGTCATCAGTATTAGACAATAATCCTGCCCTCGCGCATCAGGTCGGTCAGGTGGCCGAAGCCGCCGGATATCTCTGGCAGAAAGGATGGGCAGAACGCAACGGCGGAAATATAACCGTAAACGTAACAGAACACATAACGGATGAAATAAAGGCTATGCCCGCGATTGCAGGGCCTTTCCCAATCGGATTTACTCTTCCCCTTCTGAAAGGATGCTGGTTCTACTGCAAGGGGACACAGATGCGCATGCGCGATCTCGCACGCTGGCCAATGGACAACGGCTCCATCATCCGTATCTGTGATGACTGTGCAAGCTATGAGATAGTAGCGGACAAACCTGTAAAACCCACTTCAGAGCTTCCTTCACATCTCGCTGTGCACAACTACCTAATAGGAAAAGGCTCCGACTATAAGGCAAGCCTGCATACACATCCGATCGAGCTCGTAGCCATGACTCACAATCCCGAATATCTGAAGAAGGATGTCCTGACTAAGATCCTATGGTCGATGATACCCGAAACCAAGGCGTTCGCTCCCCGCGGCTTAGGAATTGTGCCTTACATGCTTCCTTCTTCCAACGATCTCGCTGAAGCTACAATCAAGGCTATCGATGACGACTATGACGTTGTGATGTGGGAAAAACATGGTGTTTTCGCCGTAGATAAAGACATTATGTCGGCTTTCGATCAAATCGATGTGCTCAACAAGAGCGCCAATATATTCATGTGCGCATGCAATATGGGATTCGAGCCTGAAGGAATGTCTGATGCCCAGATGAAGGAAATCTCAACAGTATTTAATCTACCGAAGTAATAGAAGTTAAGATGATAGACACAGGTCGGAAGCGATGATAAATGCTTCCGACCTATTTTTTATCCCGTTCTTTCTTCATACTCATTTGCTCAATCCAACTTTTTTTCTTAATTTTGTATTGAATTACACATCTACATAATACTTTAAAATGAAAATTTACAGGTTTGTTGCCATACTGATACTCTCTGTCTTCTCCCTGAGCTCAAAAGCCTATGAAAACGTGGCATTCCATTGCGAAGGAGACACAACACTTATCAACGGTCTCCTTTCAAGTTCCGGGCTCAGTGATCTCACGGCAGCCGAGAGAGTCGCATTTTTTGCAAAGAAACTTGTCGGGTCCCCCTCCGCACTAAGAACCGACATACTTGAGGCCGACACCCTCGTCTTCACTGTCAACGCACATTCCTTCACGCCGCTGAGCTTTATTTCAACATGTATAGCACTAGCAAAGGCATATGAATCATCGTCAGCACCAAACTGGCGTGATTTTTCTGATAAATATGAAAAGGTGATGTTCAAGAAGGGAGAAGCCTCTGATTTCGTTTCCCGTTTCCTATATCCTTCCGACTGGATAGCAGACAATATTTTCAGAGGCAACGTTACTGACGAAACGTTTAGTCTTGACGGATTGAATTCTCGCAAAAAGGAAAAATCGCTCGACTATATTTCACATCATAGGGATTCGTTCAAAGCTTTTACCGATGAAAAGAACTTTGATCGGCTGAAGATGCTTGAAATGGGATTCAGAAACCACCAGATTCCTTATATTGCAAACGGAGACCTTACAAATTCCAACAGATTCAAGAATCAGGCTAAAGATGGAGATATCTTTTTCCTTCTGACTCCGGACTTCAACCTCGACAGCCGGGAGATGGGTATCCTTACCCGCGATGGAGACAAACTTCTTATCATCCAGCTCTCTCCCTCAAAAGACTCTGTCACTCTCGAGGAACTCCCTTTCGAAAACTATGTAAAGCGTAATATCAAACGCATTCAGGGAGCAAGAATTATACGGATCTCTAAATGATGAGGGTAATCGGATTCGACCTTGACGACACACTCATACCTGAGGCTCTTTTCGTCAGAAGCGGGATATACTTCATCGCAGACTACCTTCATGTGCGGCATCCCATACTTCCTTATCGACGCATCATAACAAGTATGGAAGTGGCTGTTCTTTCCCGACAGAATCATTACGGGGCGCTCGAAAAGCTGCTGAAGGAATATGGCGTGTATGAGATAGTCGATATGAAAGAGACGGTAGCCGCATTCAGAAACCATCCACCTGATCCCGCCATCTATCATGCTGCACCTTCAGTGATTCAGGTGCTTGCGGGATTAAGACAAGACCCTGAAATTAAGACCGTGCTGATCACTGACGGGAGAAGCCTTACACAGCGTAATAAAATCATGACAGCCGGACTTCTTCGATTCTTCGATGAAGCAGATATTTATATATCAGAAGAAACCGGGCATGACAAAACAAGCCCCGACACCTTTCTTCATGTCATGGAGAAGTATGCCGGGGCATGTGAATATCATTATGTGGGTGACAATCCTGCCAAGGATTTCATTCATCCTTCAAGACTCGGATGGATCACACATCAGATCCATAGATTTCCTCTGATGATACATCAGGGAATGCCGAGATAACGGTGGATCTGCAGGCTGAGTGTCCAACGGGGATCCTGAAGCACCCTTCTTACAGTGCGAAGAGTATTTGATGTCCTCGTCCTTTCATCCGACACATAGCACGGCTGGAGATACATAAGAGTAGTGTCGGAACGACAGGGAAGCTCGAAATATCCTTCGAGGTCTTGCCCGACATCGACAACCTTTATTTCATCGGCATGCGACACTCTGATACAGGGATCTCCAATCATATCACTGATTCCCGTCTTTGGAGAGACGGTCACCCAGTCGATTCCATCCGGAAGCGGTCGAGTCCCGTTTGTCTCAATAGCGATTCTCTTACCTGTGGCCTGATGTATTAGCCGGATGAAGTCATTGTCGATCCATAACGATGGTTCTCCTCCGGTCAACACTACCCAATCAGCCTTATAGAGGTTGATTGCATGAACGATATCAGTATCCGTCATCGCGACGCCTTCGTTATGGCGCGTATCGCAAAAAGGACACTGAAGATTACACCCCGAAAAGCGTACGAATACCGAAGGATAGCCGGTATGGTGTCCCTCACCCTGCAGGGAATAGAATATTTCATTTATCTTCCTCATTTCAGTCCTCCTCGAAAGCAGCTGTGTTGCCTTCCGATTCCTGCACTTCACATCTATAGCACTCAGGAATCGAATCTACAATCCATCGGGCTATGTTCTCCGCTGTAGGATTGAATGGAAGCACGTCGTTCAGGATAGCATGGTCCAGTGTGCCGGAGACAAGTTCCTTTATTTTGGTGAAATCCACAACCATGCCGGCCTCGTTCAGTTCCTTGGCTCTGCACTCTACTATTATGACCCAGTTGTGGCCATGCAGATTAGTACACTTACTTTCATAAGGCAGGGAAAGACGGTGGGCGGCTGATATCTCAAGTCTTTTCTTTACGTAATACATAATTAATCCTTGACTCTTAACTTTTGATCTCGATTCCGGCATCACGCAATGCTTCCATGCGCTCCACGCAGGTGCCGCATTTGCCGCAATGTTTCTCCCCTCCATTATAGCAGGAATACGTAAGATTATAGTCCACGCCTATTTTTTTTCCAATACGGGCTATGTCGCTCTTCGTGATATCCGTGTAAGGAGCATCAATAATTATTCCATCATACGTACCCTGACTTATGGCTTCGCTCATTGCATCCACAAAGCCTCTTCTGCAGTCGGGATAGATCGCATGGTCGCCGCTGTGGTTGGCAAGCATCACCTTCTTTAGGCCGCGGCTTTCTGCCAGACCGGCCGCGATCGACAGCATAATGCCGTTGCGAAAGGGCACCACTGTTGACTTCATATTCTCGTCAGCATAATGACCTTCAGGGATATCGTCGCCTCCTATTAGAAGAGATGACTTGAAGTAACGAGCCATAAAATCTAAAGGAATCACGATATGCTCTATTCCGAGCATTTCGCAGTTCTTTCGGGCACACTCGATCTCTCTCGCATTATGCTTTGAACCATAGTCGAAAGTCACGGCAAGCGCTATCTGAGCCTTGCGGTCGTGCAGGAGGGTGGTGGAATCCATTCCTCCGCTCAGTACAATAACGGAATCCTTCATGTCAGAAATCAAGTTGAGTCATTCTTCTATGTCTTGCCATTTCCTGGTGATCGGGATCTCCCCAGTTGGCGAAAGGATGTATCGAGATTCCACCTCTCGGCATGAAAAGACCTTTAACCTCTATATAACGGGGATCCATCAAGTCGCGCAGGTCTTTCATTATGATATTGACACAATCTTCATGGAAGTCTCCGTGGTTGCGAAATGAAAAGAGATATAGTTTCAGACTCTTGCTCTCGACCATCCTTCTTCGAGGAATATAGGAAATCTTGATGTGACCGAAATCAGGCTGTCCGGTCTTCGGGCAGAGTGTCGTGAATTCCGGACAATCGAGACGCACCACATATTCATTCTCGGGATGCTTGTTCTCAAACGTCTCCAACAGTTGCGGAGCATAATCGGTGGGATACTTTGTTCCCTGGTTTCCGAGGAGCGTCACTCCTTCGAGTTCGTTTTCTGTTCTCATAATATGATCAGCATAGGTGATTCAAAAAATCCGGTCATACCGGAAGCCATCGGAAATACAGTCCGACGCCGATGCAAAATTACAAAAAAATCCGCTATTTTACAATAGCGGATCTATGTTGACTCATTCTATGATTCAGATAATGTTAAAACCCTATATCTGAAAGTCAGATTTTAAAGAATTACAATTGCAAGAAGATGAGCCACGACGGCAGCAACAAGCCCTCCTATAGTGTGGGCAAGTATAGCTTTAGAAGTAAGATTGCGGTAGCCGAGTGAGTCAAGCATTGCGGTGTGGGTGCTGAGATATCCGCTCCAACACATACCTATAGCTGTAAATACACATATCGCGTTGCCGTCGACCCAGCCTTCAGCCATGAATCTGGGAAGCAGTCCGAGTGCAGCTCCTACTGCGCCAAGTGCAGTGATAGGAAAGCCGATGAGGTGAGGATCATGAAAACCGAAGAGCCATTCGAACACTACGTTTATCTTGCCGACAAGTGTAGGGAGCAGTTCGACACCTTGATACGCGCTGCCGTCATAGCCGTTAGGACCGGCTCCGAAAGTAAGCATCATGACAAGGGTTGAGATGACAAGTACACCGGGGATAATGGCAAGACCTACTTCCACGCCACCTTTTCCGCCGTCGAGCACAGCGTTGAGTATACGGGTGAAGAGGGATTCCTCCTTGTTCTTTCCTTCTTCTTCAGTCTTCTTGATTTCGTCATACACCTCGTCGACAGCCGCCATGTCCCTATAATCGGGATGGGAACGAAGAATAAAGTGCTGCATGCAGCGTGTTGACACCACACATCCGATGATAGCACCGACGAAACCTATGAGCGGCTCAACAGTATAACCGAGACTGATCATATATATGATTACGAGCAGACCCATGCCGAATGCCGTTCCGAAGTTTGTGAGCGAAATAAACTGATATTTCTTAAAGTATTGTGCAAACTGTTTGTCTTTTGATATCGTAATTATCGCCGGATTGTCTGAAAGGAAGGTCATTACGCCACCCAACGATGCCACTCCGGGAAGGTTGAAGATAGGTTTCATGATGGGATGGAGTATCTTCTGAAGCATATCCACCACTCCAAACTCAACGAGGATTCTTCCGAGCGCGCCTGTCAGCACACATACGGCCATCAGGAAGAAACAGGTGTTGAGAAGAAGATCGTGTGCTGTGGCCATCATTGTCTTCATCATAGGGGCGACTCCCATCTTATATGCTATCGCGCCAAAGATGACGAACACCCACATCAGGCAAACAATACCCCTGATATAAGTTTTCCTGCCCGATTTTGTCTTTGGCTCAGCAGGCACGCTTGATTCTGTTGTCACATTAGTAGAGTCCATATGTAAGGATTATTTAAAGTTTAATAGGTTCATGTGCCATGTCACGCCGATCGATCCATACATGGTGTCTTTCTGCATCAGGTCGGAAGGATTATAGTTGCTTCCATATGATCCGAAGACCGCCGCATGCAACTTCAGGAGATGTTTCCCGTTGCGGATAGGATACCATTCTCCCACCACGCCTCCTATTACAAGCTGAGATCCACGGGCAACTTCAGTTTTGTCTGTCATGTTGACACCCCTGTTGCAGTCGTATGACAATTTTCCGGTCAGTTTCCATTTAGGATTTATATCCCAGGCGAGCTCACCCATGAAGGTATTGTTTTTAAAGGGATTATTGTCGGGATAAGTGCGGGTCATGAGATCCACAAGAAGAGTCAACTTATCATCAAGGATCAACTTATTGCCCAGAGCAACATAGTTGCAGAACTTTCCTTTTAAGAATTCAATTTCGTTAACCGACCAAATTGTCTCAAGGCGAAGCCTGTCGGTCAGATTGTGTCCGCCACGCCACATGAGGTTGTAGGCATAAAGGTTACGGTCTTCCGGGGTAGCGAAGATGCTCTGTGATATCTGGAATGCGAGATGGTCATTGCTCGTCAGCTGATAACCGCCCGACACTCCGAACTGATAGCAGGCTACATTTGCCACGAAAAGATTCGGACACATCAGATTGATCGGCGCACGGTCGTATTCATAGCCACCGATGAGCACCACCTGCTTTCCTGCACCGACATCCCAGCGTCCGAACTTATAGTTCATGTCGAGAATATCGGTCTGGTCCCAGAAAGTGTGGTCTTTAGGAGTGCGGGAAAACCGCTGGCGCCATGTGTAGGTAAGTCCCTCTGTCAGCTCGCCATGAGCCTTAAGGGCGATATACTTGCCTATAAACCCTGTCTGTGAGCGATCGAGATGTTCTCTATGCGAAACTATCTGCCAGTCAAGACGGGCATCGAGATCGAGTGAAATCAGATGGTCTTCAGCATTCTTCTCTTGGATGGCATCGGAAGTCTGAGCATATGAAGCCACTCCAAGAGTGACTGTCGCGGCCAAAGCCGCTATTCTTTTCAGTTTCATTTGTCGAATCTTTTCAGTAGGCTGGATTAAAATAAATCACTTCGCAAAATTAAGAAAATTATCGTAATCCGACAAATTTAAAGCAAAATATTTGAGATGTCAACACGTCTTATGAAATATTTGAGCAAATAGTTTGAAATACAATTTGGATATTTCATTTATATTTTGTAATTTTGCGCGTGAATAAGAATCGCTAATCAATTAGAACACCATGACAGTAACCGATAGATTTCTTGAATTTATAAAATTCGACACCCAAAGCGACGAAGAGACCAACCTCACTCCATCCACTCCGGGCCAGATGACGTTTGCTCGCCATCTCAAGACCCTCGTCGAAGGCATGGGACTTGAAGACATCACTCTTGATGACAACGGTTACCTTATGGCCACCCTTCCGGCCAACACCAACCGCGAGCTTCCTACAGTAGGCTTTATCGCCCATATGGATACAGCTCCGGACATGAGCGGACGCCATGTAAATGCACGCATTGTGGAAAACTATGACGGCACGACAATCACGCTCAATGAGAAGCTTCGCATATATCTCAGTCCTGATGAATTTCCCGAGCTTCTCAACTATATCGGACAAGACCTTATCGTGACCGACGGCACTACCCTGCTCGGAGCCGACGACAAGGCCGGAATAGCCGAGATACTTACGGCAGTAGCTCGCCTGCAGGCTTCTCCGGAAGTGAAGCACGGCAAGATCCGTATCGCCTTTAACCCCGACGAAGAGATCGGAAAGGGAGCCCATAAGTTTGATGTAGAGCGTTTCGGATGCGATTTCGCTTATACTATGGACGGAGGAGCCGTAGGAGAACTTGAATACGAAAACTTCAATGCTGCGTCGGCTAAAGTGACGATAAAAGGACGCAATGTGCATCCTGGTACAGCAAAACATAAGATGGTAAATTCCATCCGCGTGGCAAACCAGTTCATACAGATGCTTCCCCGTTGGGAGACTCCGGAACACACTGAAGGATATGAAGGATTCTATCATCTCATCGGAATAGAGGGAAGCGTCGAGGAGACTGTGCTATCATATATCATACGCGATCATGACCGCGCACGCTTCGAGAGCCGCAAGCGTGAGATAGAACATTTATGCCGCAAGACCAACATGGAGCATCCCGGAAGCTGCTCTGTTGAGATCAAGGATCAATACTACAATATGCGGGAAAAGATAGAGCCGGTGATGCACATCATAGAGATTGCCGAGAAAGCTATGCGCGACGCAGGCGTGACTCCGAAAGTGCAGCCAATCCGAGGAGGAACAGATGGAGCCCAGCTTTCATTCAAGGGTCTCCCCTGCCCCAATATTTTTGCGGGAGGCGAAAACATGCACGGACGCTACGAGTTCGTATCCATTCAGTCGATGGAGAAAGCCACGGATGTCATCTTCAATATAGCTAAGATTGTAGCGGAATAAACCTGCTTTGAAGAAACTTATTGTAGTCACTGGCCCTACCGCCTCCGGAAAGACCGATCTTGCAGTCAGACTGGCTCTCGAACACGATACAGAGATCATTTCCGCAGATTCGCGACAGATATATAAAGGAATACCTATAGTCACCGCCGTTCCTGATCATGATCAGAGAGCGGGGGTGACTCATCATCTTATGGAGATGCTTCCGCTTGATGCCTATTATTCGGCTGCGATGTTTGAAAAAGACGCATTGAAGATAGCCGCAGATATATGGAGAAAGCGGGATGTGGCGATAGTATGTGGAGGATCGATGATGTATGTAGATGCTCTGGTCAAAGGGATCGACGAACTCCCTACAGTCCCGGACAGTATTCGTCTGCCGCTTATGGAGGATTGGAAAGACAATGGAGACGATTGGCTTCGCGACAGGTTGAAAAACCTTGACCCGAATTACTTCGCCATCGTGGATCAGGCAAATATGAAGCGGATTTTCCATGCTGTTGAAATATGCCTTACAGCAGGCACTACCTATACATCTTTGCGTACAGGAAAAAGGAAGTCGCGCGACTTCGAGATAGAAAAGATTGTTATTGACATGCCGAGAGAACACCTCTTCGACCGCATCAACCGCAGGGTGACAGCCATGGTGGAGCGAGGACTTGAGGAAGAAGCCAGGAAAGTTTATCCGATGCGTCATCTCAATTCCCTCAATACAGTTGGGCTCAAGGAAATGTTCTCCTATTTCGATGGTGAGATGGATTTCGAGACCACAGTGGCACGTATTCAGAAGAATACAAGGGTCTACGCCAAGAAGCAGTTGACATGGCTAAAGAAATCAGTTTGAACAGTGCACTCCACGAGCGCCGTTATGACTTTCCAAAATAATAAAACTTACCTGATATGGACAAAAATAAAATTTTGAAATATGCGGCGGTTTTCATTCTTATCATAGGAATCGCCTATTTCTGGAACAGGCTGTCTCCGGGGGCTATTGACAAAAACTTTGATACTCCTACATCGTCCGGTTCCGATTCCAAATCGGCTATCGAGCTGACAGACCTGGATAAGGTGACAGGATCGAAAAGCGTACCTTCTGTGGTGAAGGAATACGAAGGATTTACGGTTGATTTTAACCCTGAAAACAAGACACCTAACTATGTAGCCTGGATACTGCACGGCAGCGAGACTGAAGGCAGCACGGCGAGGAGCAATAACTTCTGGACCGACCAAGAGCTGGAAGGGTGTCCCGACACTCGAGACTATTCGCGTTCGGGATATGACCGCGGACATATGTGCCCGGCTGGTGAACAGAAATGGAGCGAAGAGGCGATGCTCCATAGTTTTGTGATGGCAAACATATGCCCGCAAAAACATGAACTGAACACCGGAGCATGGAAGACTCTTGAGGATAAGGAAAGAGTTTGGGCTAAGAGGGATTCAGCAATAGTGATAATAGCCGGTCCCATCTATGATTCCTCTGACAAGGAGACAATAGGCAGAAACAAGGTCCGCGTTCCTTCGGCATTCTTTAAGGTCCTTCTCGCTCCGTTTGCAAAACCCATGAGGGCTATCGGATTCGTATATCCCAACATGAAGTGTGACGGCAATATGCAGGCCTATGCCGTGAGCGTCGATGATGTGGAGAAGATAACAGGATTTGATTTTTTCAGTGCTCTGCCTGACGAAATAGAAAACGATATCGAATCGGTGGTATCTTTCAGGGAGTGGAACAGCAACAAGAAAAAGCAGAAAAATAATGAAGGCGTTGAGCGATGATACGATAATGGCGGTTGCCACACCATCGGGTAATGGAGCGTTGGCTATCATACGTATTTCGGGTCCTGAAGCATTCTGCATAGCAGATTCTGTGTGGTATGGAGCTGATTTAAAGAATTGTGCCTCGCACACCGTACATCTCGGGAATATCATAGATGAGAATGGAGACAATCTTGACCAGGCAGTAGCCACTCTATTCAAAGGACCGAAATCTTTCACCGGGGAGGATATAGTTGAGTTCACGCTGCATGGGTCGCCATGGATAATTCGTGAAGTCAGCAATCTGTTGCTTAGGCGAGGGGCGCGAGGAGCGGAACCTGGAGAGTTCTCTCGTCGTGCATATCTCAACGGTCGTATGGATCTTGCATCAGCGGAAGGAGTGGCCGACCTGATTGCATCGTCTTCTCGGGCAGCACATCGGCTTGCCATGCAACAGACCAGGGGGTCTTTTTCGAAAGAGTTCAATGAACTGCGTGATAAGCTTATCGAACTCGCATCTCTGCTTGAGCTCGAGCTTGATTTCTCGGAGGAGGATGTAGAGTTTGCAGATCGTACTCGACTGGTAGAAATAGCCTCTCTTCTTTTATTGAAAATTGACCGTCTTACAGCATCTTACGCTACAGGCCGGGCTATTAAAGAAGGTGTACCTGTCGTAATAGCCGGGATGCCTAATGTCGGAAAATCTACTTTACTCAACGCTTTTCTTCAGGAGGATAAAGCCATTGTATCAGACATTCCAGGCACGACACGCGACATAATAGAGGATACCTGCGAGATTGAGGGAGTATTATTCCGCTTCATCGACACGGCAGGACTCCGTGAATCATCAGATCGGATAGAAAGCATTGGCATAGAGAGAGCGAGAAAACGCCTCAATCAGGCCTCTATAGTACTGTGGCTAATAGATCCATTGTCTCCTATCGGAGAACAGATAGCAGAGATGAATGCGACAATTAAAAATCTTTCTCCCGACCGGAAGATAATTCCTGTGATTACGAAAATTTCAGCTCCGGGAGTAACGGAACTGCATCTGGATTCCGTACAGAAATACCTCGATGCTGTTTTGGTTTCAGAAGAATTCCCCAACGACTTCCAGAAAATCGTAAAGATTTCCGCAGCGGAAGGGATCGGACTTGAATCATTATGTGAATCATTGAAAAAGGCCTCAATAAGTGACTTTGACCCTGAGAAAGAACTGTTGCTGACCAACGCGCGCCATTACGGCGACCTTTTAAAAGCCGGAAACGCTCTCCGCCGGGCGCTTGATCAAATGCAGGCCGGAGCGAGTGTAGACTTCATAGCCATGGATATCCGCGAAGCCACCTCTGCCCTCTCCTCTCTCACAGGCGCCATCACCACCCCAGATCTTCTGAATTCTATATTCTCACGCTTCTGCATCGGCAAATAGATAATAGACTGAAAATCATATAATTAGCTAATAAATAACACGAAACGCCTCTTTTCAGGGGCGTTTTTTATTGGTCAAAATGTCCGATTTTTGCGCATTTTGGTCGATTTTAACGCTTTCTTGTATCACGATTGTACCGTATTCGTGGTTTCCAGTCTCTGCCTTTCGAGGTCGTGGAATGTTGGGACACTCTGGGACACATTGGGACGCGCTGGGACACTTTTGTGTAACTTTTAACAGAAATAACCGATGAGCAGTACAATTGACATCAACAAGATTTGCGAGTGGTGTGGCAAAGAGTTTATAGCCCACAAATGCACTACTCGCTATTGTTCCAAGCGATGTAGTGAACACGCTTATAAGTCTTTAAGGCGAGAAGCCCATGTAAAGAAAGAGAATCTGATAACACAAGAGAAGAAAGAAGATAAAAATAAACCTCTCGGAAATTACTTTACCCCTCGGCAATGTGCCGTTTTACTAGGAATTGGAAAGTCTTCTGTCTATCGTTGTCTTGCAGAAGGACTAATTCCTTGCATCCGCTTGAAGGGAAAGACCCTTATCAGCCGGGCAAGCATTGATAGGATGTTTGAGAACCCTCCTGAATATATCAAGAGGGAGAGGAAGGAGGCAGAACCCATTGAAGAGTTCTACACTACGAAAGAGATTCTGGAGAAATTCGGTATCAGTAATTCGTGGCTATTCAAGATGGCTAAGGAGCGGAATATTCCGAAAACAGTTGTCAGAGGAAAGACACTATGGAGTCGGACGCATATCGACAAAGCTCTTGCCGATAAACAGCCTACAGAAGTTGCCGAGGAGGAATGGTATTCGGTCGAGGAAGTTTGCGCAAAGTTCAATATGTCTAAGGAGGCTGTCTATCGTTTCGTGTCGGAGCGAAAGATCGGCAAGCGTAAGGATAAATGCAAGGTATTCTATTCGCGTCGCCAGTTCGATAAGGCTATGGGTGTTGAGTCAGAGTTGGAGCCGGAATATTACACTATGCCGGAAGCAATGGCTCGATATAATATGACACGCGATCAGATTTCGCATTATGTCCGCACACATAATATTCCGCGCACATACGAAGGTCGATATGTTAGAATAGACCGAAAGGCTCTTGACGCGCTGTTTGCGCCGCCCAAGATAAGTTAAAAATCGGTGAATGATACAGGTGAGTTGATATTCACTTGTTCACCGTCAATCACTTATATAGTTTTGCAGAAAAATCAATCAACAAATAAAAAGCACAGATATGTTACCATCAACATGTTCTAAAGTAACCTTGCGCCAGCGTCCTATCAGCAATGACAGGCTGTCGCTCTATCTGGACTACTATCCGGCAGTCCGCAATCCCAAGACTATGAAACTGTCCCGTCGTGAATCTCTCGGTTTCTACATCTTCGCTAATCCTCGCAGCAAGTATCAAAAGGAGTACAACGATTCTATTCTGATGCGTGCCGAACTCATCCGTTGCCGTCGCCAAGAGGCCGTTATAAATCAAGAGTTCGGTTTCATGGATCGTGAGCAACCGAAAGCAGACTTCCTCGAATACTTTGAGGAGAAGGCAAAGGAACATTATGAAAAGTGGACGATTACATATCGTCATTTTCAGCATTTCGTAAAAGGTAAATGCACCTTTGGAGATGTGACAGTGGATCTTTGCAACAAGTTCCGTGACTATCTTCTGAAAGCAAAGCAACTTCGGCATCCAAAACAAACCATCTCCCGTAACTCAGCAGCCGGCTACTTCTCAACGTTCCGCGCATTGCTGAAAGCGGCATACAAGGAAAGATTGCTGAAAGAAAATCTTAATGACTTTATCGAGGAAATTGAATATGAGGAAGTCAAGAAGAACTTCCTGACAGCTGAAGAGGTAAAGCAACTTGCAGCCACTCCATGCGACAAGCCTGTGCTTAAGCAAGCATCACTATTCTCTATCCTTACCGGACTTCGTATAAGTGATATTCTAAAGTTACGATGGGAAGACATCCGTCCCGATTCAACTGGTGAAATGGCTATGTTTGTGCGTATTCAAAAGACGCAGAAAGAATCTGTCCATCCTCTCAGTCCGGAAATGCTTGCGCTATGTGGTGAACGAGGAAAAGGGATTGTGTTCAAGGGGTTCAACCGATCGATGACACAAGGCGCACTGAAGAAATGGATCACAGCAGCCGGAATCACCAAACGTATTACGTTTCACCGTTTTAGAGATACGTTTGCGACATTGCAGCTCGCCGCAGGAACAGACATCTACACTGTCAGCAAGATGCTCGACCATGCCAACGTAACTACAACGCAAATCTACGCAAAATTAGTCGATAGCACTAAGCGCGACACCGTGGACCGCATCAAGCTGACATAATAACCTGACTTTACCCAAGAATCGAGGCGGATAACTCTGCCTCGGTTTTTTCATAGAGAAAGAGAATGATAGGGATTTATATTGTTCTGAACACTTTGTCATAGCAGATTAATTTGCTAGCTTGGGAGTATAGTAGTAGCAGTATTATGAATATATCCAATAATAGTAATAATATATTATCCGTATTAGACAACTTTACGCTTGATAATCCTGACGATATTATGATGCAGGTTGCGGAGAATTTCCGCAAGCGTAGAGTTGAGAAAAATATTACCCGACAGCGCATTGCCGAGTTGTCAGGAGTGCCGCTATCTACTGTTGCACGCTTTGAACAGAAAGGTCTCATTGCATTTGAATCGCTGATTAAGCTTGCTATGGCTTTGGGATATACTTCTGAGATAAAGGATCTGTTTTCTGCTCCAAAGTTTGACACAATGGAGGAGCTCGACCTGATCCGTCAGAAAAGCAATGACAAGAGGGCTTACATTAAACGCAATAAAGTATGAAGAAGACTGAAAAGCTTAAGGTTATGTTTCATGGGCGACCTGTCGGAGTGCTTTCACTTACTCCTGACAATCGCCTGAACGTCTTTGAGTACGACAAATCGTGGCTTGCCGACGGTTTCAGCATTTCACCGCTTGAACTGCCGTTGAAATCAGGCATTTTCGTTGCCAAGCCACAACCGTTTTATGGAAATTTCGGTATCTTTGAGGACAGTCTGCCCGATGGTTATGGTCGTTATCTTCTTCATAAAGCATTGCTACGTAATGGCATAAACGATGCAGACCTATCTTCTCTTGATAGGCTTGCATTAGTTGGCGGCAATGGTATGGGAGCCTTGACTTATTCCCCTGCCGTATTCCTTGAGCAAGAAGAAGTAGTAACAGACTTCGATAGGCTTCAGGAAATTGCACTTGAAGTGCTTAAGGAACAGCAGGATAAAGATGCCGGACTACTCCTATATAACAGCGGTAATAGCGGTGGCGCCAGACCCAAAGCTGTATTTACAGATTCGGAAGGACACTGGATAGTTAAATTCCGTCACACATACGATCCGAAAGATATAGGAATACAAGAAGCTCGATATAATGAGGTAGCACGAAAATGCGGTATTATTGTGCCCGACTTCCGGCTTATCAATGGACGATATTTCGCGTCCCGGCGGTTTGACATTGACTACAACGGTAACCGAATTCATACTGCCACTGCCGGAGGATTGATGTGCATTTCTCTCCGTGAGCCGTTTATGGATTATTCAAATCTACTCGCTTTGACAGGGTATATAACCCAAAGTCGTGAAGATGTCGAGCAGATGTATCGTAGAATGCTGTTCAATTATCTCGCTGATAATAAGGATGATCATTGCAAGAATTTCAGTTTCTATGTAATCAAGGATAATGATTTGAAGATATGGAGGTGGCGACTTGCTCCTGCATACGACCTAACTCTTTGCACTGAAGGCTACAACGGAGAACACGCTACTTCCGTCAACGGTACCGGTCATCCACGATTGTCTGATTTCATTGCTGTCGGCAAAAAAATCAAACTTTCAGAGGATAGATGCCGGGGATTAATTGAGGAAGTTCGATCCTGTTGCACGGAATTGTCCCGATATGATATAAAAGAATAATATTGCAAAAATAGATTTCGATGGCATAGTTGATGGCGGAGTGAAACTTTCTCACTCCGCCATTTTTGCCGCATGGGATAAAATAGCACAAAATAGTCTATTCATTGCCTTTCACGGTCGTTCATCATTAATCAAACTGTTAAAAATACACACTATCGGATAAAATTAGTGTTGCACATTTCGTTTTTAGCAATCGACCTATTATACTTTTGCAGGATAAAATGAACATTAAATTTTATCCGTATGCAAAAACACTTAAATGCAATCCGAACAGTGGCGCTTATCTGCATCGCAGGTAAGGCTGTTTCAGTCAGTTTTGCCGGTGTGGAAGACGGTCTTCCACTCTCGGTAACAATCAACTCACTTCTTATCAATTTCCTTCTGCTGACACTGCTGTATTTTTCAGTAGAGTTTGCGGTACGTTTCTTCATCTGGCCGCAGACTCGCAGCATCCACGCAATCGCCGTATTCCGAAAGAATAAGAAAGCTGCTGTAGAAAAAGCCGAAGAACCGGAGCCCGTCAAACCTGTCTCTCCGCTTGAAACACCCAAAGCGAAGGAGGTGATCGCCTATACTCTCGGAACTTTCGCAGGGGTACTCACCAATGAGGAACTGATGGCTCTTGACAAGAATCTTAAGGCGTTCATTCTTGGGGAAAGGGAACTTCCAGCTGCCTTAAATCGCAGAATTTCTCATCTGAGGACAAACGACATTTATCATTTCGGCTGGAACATTGCGAGACGGCTTAAAATCAGTAATGATGACATGGCTGTTTTCCTAAAATCTCAGTTCGTCTGGCATCTTGACGACTCTGCGCTTAGCACCATTAGCAAAAAATTGTCCTATGAGATTGGGAAATTCACCATACCGAAAGTCGATCCTAAGGAGATACTTTTACCCTTTCCTCTTGCCAAGGAGTTAGGCATATGTTAAAAAGCGGTGAAACTCTACAAATCAGATAAATAACTTTTTCACTCACTGGCTCACCGTTGCCGATACCCATAATTTTGCAGCAAATTCTAACGCGAAAAATTTATGGAACAATCCAAAATTTCATTTGAATCGCTGCCTGAACTTGTAAGTAGTCTTGCCAGCGAAATCGAGGGTCTTAAGACTCTCGTGAAAGAGGCTCTTGGTAAGAAAACCAATGAGCCGGACAACCGTCTTGTAGGTATCGACGAGGCTTGCAAAATCCTCCGCCGCAAGAAATCCACAATCTACCACATGGTGCGCGACGGTATTCTGCCACACTATAAAGTAGGCAAAATGCTTGAATTCCGCCCTTCGGAACTTATAGCATGGCAGGAACAACACGCGAGCGAGGGAACAAAATCAACCGACGAGATCCTTAACGAGATGAAATCGGGTATGCGCCGACAGCCTAAATCCGGATGGTAATATGGAAGATACTGACGTAATGATGGACGGTGATCAGGAATTGACACCGTTCATCAGGGTTGGGACAACCTACTACAA
>JAIECF010000067.1 GCA_029068655.1 Muribaculaceae bacterium
GGAGATTCCTCACGACTCATATAGTGGATTTGTATATTCCGATTAAAATCGCTATCTTTGCGACGGAATATGAATTTTTTACTTTTACGCAATTATGCAATCACTTCATACGGCTTACCGCACATTTTTCGGTAGGGGCGATGCGCTATACCAGCTTTTCTCACCCTACCGCATCTGCCCGCTCGGGGCTCACGTAGACCATCAGCACGGACTCGTCTCAGGGTTCGCTTTCGATTCAGGCATCGAATTCCTCTTCTCTGCCACCGAGTCGGGAAAGGTAGAAATGGCATCCCTCTCTTTCGAGGGTCTGATGACCTTCAATGTGCAGCGCCCGGTGGAGGAGCGGCAGGGAAACTGGGGCGACTACCTGCGCGGAGCCGTTTGGGCGCTGCAGCAGGATTTCCGTCTTACAAGAGGAATACGGGGCATCGTGAAAGGCTCAATGCCAATCGGAGGACTGTCGTCGTCGGCCGCCCTGCTATGCGGATTCGTGATGGCTCTCGACAAGGTGAACCATCTCGGACTTGACCGCAAGCAGATAATACACTATGCCTCCGTCGCGGAACGCCGGTATGTCGGCCTAAACAACGGCATTCTCGACCAGGCCTGCGTAGTGCTCTGCGAGGCCGACAAGCTGCTCTATCTGGATACAAGGACTGGCGACCACCGGCTGATTCCTTTCGGAGGAGAGAATCCGAAACCACTCCCCTTCAAGCTCGGCATATTCTTCTCCGGAGTTACACGTAAGCTTACCGGCACCGACTACAACCTGCGCGTGGCGGAGTGCAAGACCGCAGCATGGATCATGCAGGCCTATGAGGACGTGCAGCTCCATGAGTTCGAGGACACGAGGCTTCGCGACGTGGAGGAGTCTGTTTTCGAGAAGCATGCCGCACGGATGCCGGATCGATTCGCACGCCGTGCACGCCATTTCTACACGGAATGCGACCGCGTCACCGACGGAGTAAAGGCATGGGAAGAGGGGGACATCGAGGCCTTCGGAAAGTTAGTGTTCGAGAGCTGCGAGTCGTCGATGAACAACTATGAGTGCGGATCGCCTGAACTGATAGATATATATAAGATAATGAAGGAGACCGACGGGATATATGGCGGACGATTCTCGGGCGCCGGTTTCAAAGGGGCCTGTATCGCGCTGGTAGATCCGTCAAAAGAGGAGGAAATCCGCAAGGCCGTCACTGAAAAGTATCTTGCGAAGTATCCGCAGTATAAAGACACTTTCGAGATTTATTTCTGCAATCCGGCAAACGGAGTAGATTTTTTGTGACGTGTCACAAAAAATCGTTTTCCGCTGTCCGTTTTCCGTTTTCCGTATATTAGCTTAGTCTTTGAGGTATCTCATTAAACCGCCGATCATCTTGTCGATATCTTTGAGACGGATAAGAATGTCAGCAGCTTGCTGATCTTGTAAAAAGCCAAGCCTTACAGTTAAAAGTAACTGCGTTTCCAACTCCGCCAAAGAGCCTCTCGATATCGAGAGAAAATGACAGAATTCTTTATTTGATCCACGCGCTTGACCCTCCGCAATATTTGAAGGAATGGAAACGGCAGCCCTCCTGATTTGATCGGAAAGCCCAAATCTCTCCTCTATAGGAAGATGAGACATCAGCTTATAGATGTCTGTGACCAAATCCATGGATTGTTGCCATACTCGAAGCTCCTTATAATCGCTCGTTTTCATAATTCAGGATGTTTATATATTGTCTTAACAATTAAAAAATATTATTAGATAAAAAAAATAGTTTTTCCCTTTACCGCTCCAGAGGGCATGCCAGGATCGGCCTGACTCGGAAAACGGAAAACGAAAAACGGAAAACGGAAAACGGAAAACTTAATCATGAAAAATATCGTTATTGCGGCGGGCTACGCTACAAGGCTTTACCCGCTGACCGAGAATTTTCCGAAACCCCTGCTTAAGATAGGGGATTCGACTATCCTTGACCGGATGATGACCGACATAGACGCCATTCCGGAGGTTGAGGAACATATCATCGTGACCAACCACCGCTTCGCGCATATCTTCGAGGAATGGAAGGCCAATTCGAGATACTCCAAGCCGATCACGATCATCGACGACGGAACGACTGACAACGATAACCGTCTCGGAGCAGTGCGCGACCTGCTGCTCGCACTGGAGCAATGCAATGTAGACGACGACATCATGGTGCTCGCCGCAGACAATATACTGGATTTCTCGTTGCAGGGATTCGTAGATTATTTCAAGGATAAAGCGACGTCAGTGATCATGTGCCACCACGAGCCCGAGCTGCGCAAGCTGCAGCGCACCGGTGTGATCGCGGTAGACGGCGACATGAAGGTGCTCGAGATGCAGGAAAAACCGGAGAAGCCGGTCTCGAACTGGGCCGTGCCTCCATTCTACATATATTCGAAAAAGGATCTTCCGCTCATCAGGGAATGTATGGAGCATGGCTGCGGATTTGACGCGCCCGGCAACCTCGCCCATTATCTTGCGGAAGTCACCACGCTGCATGCGTGGCCGATGGCCGGGAGCCGTTTTGATATAGGGTCGATGGATTCGTATCAGGAGGCACAGGAACGGTTTTCCAATGATCAACGATTAACGATTAATGATCAACGATCAATGATTAACGATTAACGATTAACGATTAACGATTAACGATTAACGATTAACGATCAATGATTAACGATTAACGATTAATGATCAACGATTAACGAT
>JAIECF010000068.1:0-13609 GCA_029068655.1 Muribaculaceae bacterium
TTTTTTTTAGTAAAGATTGATTATAGGTTTAGTTATTAGGTAGTGGTTGTGGCTTGATGTGCGTGATGCATCTCAGTCACAGCCTTTTTTTTGATCCTGTATGTGCGGCAGGTGCCCGGTTTCAATGTGATAAATCCTGCCTGATCTCTCCCGGTGCTTGCAACGATTGTTTAAAATCGTACACTTTGTAAGCTGCTTGTATTCAATTAGAAGGCATTTTATGGTTACATATTCTTACGAGAATGAGACATTCTTTTTTCATGATGCGACAAATAGTGACGTAAATGAAATTCAATCGCGCGCGAGTGTCCGATATGTTCATTAAATTTGCATCCGGAAAATCGGCCCCTGACTGCCGACAGTCTGACAACTCGACAACTCAATCAATATGGCAAAACTGACCAACATCGCAATCGCCTTAAGCTACCTCGCGCTTCTGCCGGGGTGCTCCTCAAAAAAGGCCGGGGTCGCTCCGCAGAGTTCGGTAGCGATTTTTGACTCTTTCAGCTACGAAGGCGATGACAATTTCTACAAGGCCAATCCACTGCCGGATGAAAGTTCCTACTACAATCCAATACTTGCCGGATGGTATTCGGACCCTTCTCTTTGCACGAACGGCAAAGGTGACTATTTCCTTGTGACATCGACCTTCACGTTCTTCCCGGGTGTGCCTATCTTCCATAGCCGCGACCTCGTCAACTGGGAGCAGATCGGCCATGTGCTTACCCGTGAGTCTCAGCTCGTCAATATGGAGAAGCAGCATGTCAGTGGTGGCATATTCGCTCCTGATATCGCCTACAATCCTGCCAATGAGACATATTACATGGTGACTACAAATGTCGGTGCCGGAAATTTCTTCGTGAAGACGCAGGATCCTTACGGAGAGTGGAGCGACCCGATCATGCTTCCCGAAGTGGCTGGTATCGACCCGGCTTTCTTCTTCGATGAAGACGGAAAGGCATATATAGTCAACAACGACGATGCTCCCGACGGACAATCTGAATATGACGGACACCGCACGGTTCGGGTAGTGGAGTTTGACCCTGCTACCGATAAATGCATCGGTGAACGTCGTATAGTTGTCAACAAGGGCTGCCGTCCTGAAGAGAAACCCATATGGTGCGAGGGTCCCCATATCTATAAGGAAGGTGGCAACTATTACCTTATGACAGCGGAGGGTGGAACAAGTGTCGGCCACAGCGAGGTCATCTACAAGGGCCCGACACCTTTCGGCCCATTCACTCCATGGGAAGGCAATCCTATCCTCACTCAGCGCACTCTTGATCCATCTCGTGAGAATCCGGTGACCTGTGCCGGTCATGCCGACATGGTCAAGACTCCGGAAGGAGACTGGTGGGGGATATTCCTTGCCTGTCGTCCTGTTGAAGGTGATAAGGAAAACCTCGGTCGCGAGACGTTCCTTCTTCCGGTCAACTGGACTTCCGACGGATGGCCCAGCTTTGTCGAGAACGGAAATACAGTTCCTCTTCTCGGAAGCAAGCCCGGCGTAAAGCGCAGCGAGAATGTGACATTCGGTAATTACGCGCGCAATGATGAGTTTAACGATTCTACCCTCGACCAAGATTGGATGACTCTCCGTGGAACAGCGTCGGATTACTACTCGCTCACTCAGAATCCCGGACATCTTACGGTGAAATGCGCCGACGTGAAGTCGAGCGAGAAGGCAGTCCTTCCATATGTGTGTCGCCGTCTCTGCCATCACAATTTCAACTGCTGCACCCACATGACGTTTGTGCCTGAGTCAGACAGCCAGCTTGCCGGAATGCTTCTCCTGAAAGACGAGACTCATCAGTATCTTCTCGCACGCACCAAGAGCGGTGATATCCACAAGCTCGAAGTTCGTAAGATTTCGGAAGACGGTGCCCATACCATAGCCGAGATTCCTGTCGACGCTGCTCTTTCGGATGTAGACTTCAAGATTTCCGGCGACGGGCTTAAATATGGTTTCCATTATTCCACCGACGGCGGAAAGAAATGGGAGCTCCTTGCAGACGAGGTAGACGCCGGATATACTTCCACTGCTGAAGCGGGTGGATTCACCGGTACGGTCGTAGGTCTATATGCCTCGAACGCTGAAACTGTAGATTGAGATTTTTTTTCCATTATACTTTAATATTTAATAGCGATGAAAAATGTAAAGAAACCATTTCGTTACATTGCGTTGCTGATGGTTATGCTCCTGTCCGGGTCGTTTTCGGCCTGGGCTGACATAGTCAAAGGTAACGTGACCGATGAGTCGGGCGAACCCCTCATCGGCGTGACTGTTCGCGTAGACGGTACCTCCATTGGTACGGCTACCGACATTGATGGTAATTACTCCATCAATGTGCCTAACATCAAGAAGGACCACCTTCTTTTCGGCTACGTCGGCATGGCGGAGCAGAAGATCGCCGTCAACGGACGCAAGTCTATCGACGTGGTCATGAAGGAAGACTCCGAGCTTCTCGACGAAGTCGTGGTAGTCGGCTACGGCCAGCAGAAGAAGGCTTCTGTGGTCGGCGCCATCACGCAGACCACAGGTGAGGTGCTCGAGCGTGCCGCCGGTGTGCACGACATCAGTGCCGCGCTTACCGGTAACCTCCCCGGTGTGATTACGGTTCAGTCTTCCGGTATGCCGGGCGACGAATCTGCAAAAATTACCATCCGTGGCGCCTCTTCATGGAATAATAGCGATCCCCTTGTGCTCGTCGACGGTATCGAGCGCGACATGAACAGCGTGGATGTAAGCTCTGTGAAATCAATCTCCGTTCTTAAAGACGCATCAGCTACCGCAGTCTATGGTGTGAAGGGTGCAAATGGTGTGATCCTCATCACTACCAAGCGTGGTCAGGAAGGCCGTGCCAAGATCGATGTCGGCTTCACCGCCACTATGAAGACAGTGTCCAAGCTTCCTGACAAGTGTGACTCTTTCGATGCTCTCATGCAGCGAAATATCGCTGTAATGCATGAGCTTCCTCTCTTGGAGTCCTCATGGGCTTACATGACGCCTCTTGCGATTGCCAATAAGTATCGCTTCCCTGCAAATCTCGAGGAGGCTGAGCGCTATCCTAACGTAGACTGGCAGAATTGGCTCTTTAAAGACCATACTATGTCTTACAATGCTAATGTGTCTGTAAGCGGTGGTACTAAGTTCGTCCGCTATTTCGCGGTTGTCGACTTCGTAAGCGAGGGTGACCTTTTCAAGGATATCGATAATGGCCGTGGTTATCCTACCGGTTTTGGCTACAATCGTATCAATGTTCGTTCAAACCTTGACTTCTCTCTGACTCCGACCACTACCTTCAAGATCAACCTTGCGGGTTCATCCGGTCAGCGTACTTCTACTCAGCCTAATGCAGGAAATACATTTGACCAGAGCAACTGGAACAACGCACAGATCTGGTCAGGTGTCTACAATATTGCGCCTGACGTATTCATGCCTATCTACTCTGACGGCTCTTTTGGTTACTATCCTGCGTTTAAGTCACAGGTTTCCAACTCCGTAGAACAGCTGGCTATGGGTGGCCTCTATCATGCTACCACAACTTCAATCACTACTGACTTTGTGCTTGATCAGGATCTGAAGTTCATTACTCCAGGTCTCGGACTTCATGCAATGATCTCTTGGGACAACCGTTTCCTTGACACCGGTCATGGTATTTCCGACCTTTACAATGGTCCTCAGCACAAGTGGATCGATCCTGCTACAGGCATTCCTCAGACGGAGACTGAATGGGATAAGACTACTATGTTTGACTATAATCCCGGCAACAAGTGGAGCACTCAGGGCGGTAGCGTGCAGAACGGTAGCACTACCCGCAATATGAACTATCAGGTTCAGTTGAACTATAACCGTGAGTTCGGTAAGAACAATCTTGGTCTTACAGGCGTTTGGACACGTCAGGAAATGGCATGGGGTAACATGATTCCTATCCATCGTGAAGACTGGGTGTTCCGTGCTACATATAACTTCGACGACCGCTACTTCTTCGAGTACAACGGTGCATACAACGGGTCCGAGAAATTCGGTAAGGGATTCCGTTTCGGTTTCTTCAATTCAGGAGCAATTGGCTGGCGTCCTTCAGAGGAAAAATTCTGGACAGCCGCAGGGCTTGACAAGTGGTGGCAGGAACTTAAGATACGTGCTTCCTACGGTGAGATCGGTGATGATAACGGCGATCGCTTCCTCTACATGGACCAGTGGGCTTATGGCGGCTCTGCCAAGATGTCTACTACCAGCGGCAACAGCATCTATCAGTACTATCGTCAGTCGATTATCGGTAACCCTGATGCACACTGGGAGAAAGTTAAGAAGATGAACCTCGGTATCGACTTTTCGTTCCTCAACAGCCTGATTGCAGGTACGGTGGAAATCTTCCGTGATGACCGCGATGATATCCTTATCAATGGTAACGATCGTGCGATTCCTTCATATTTCGGACAGAAGCCTCCCACGGCTAACCTTGGTAAGGCTCAGTCAACAGGTTATGAATTTGAGTTGCGTCTCAATAAAATGTTCGGTCCTGTTCGAGTTTGGGCTAACCTAAACATGACACACGCTGTCAACAAGATCAAGTTCCGCGATGATCCTTCTCTCAAACCTGACTATCAGAAGCAGGCCGGCTTTGCGATCGGTCAGACTCACGCCCATATCAATGGTGGCTACCTCAATTCTCTCGACGAGCTTCTGGCGGCTCCTACACATGACGTGAACAATGAAGGACGTCTGACCGGTGACTACTACATCGTAGACTTCAATGGTGACGGTAAGGTTGACGTTGAGGACTCCGCTCCTTACGGATTTACCGGAACTCCCCAGAATACTTACAACGCCACACTCGGTTGCGAATGGAAAGGCCTCAGCTTCTTTGTTCAGTTCTATGGAGTCTCCAATGTGACTCGTGACGTAGGTCTACGTTCATTTACTCACAATACCGATAATGTTTACTTGATCGGTGACTGGTGGAACGGTACGGATCTTGGAGGTGATGTACTTCTTCCCCGCTGGTATTCTCAGACAAGTTCTTACAGCGACGGTACCCAGTATCTTTACGATGGTTCCTACTGCCGTCTGAAGAATATGGAGATCGCTTACACCTGGACCGGTGGCTGGATCAAGAAACTCGGTATGAATAGCCTTAAGGTATATCTGAACGGCAACAACCTTTTCCTGTGGTCGAAGATGCCTGACGACCGTGAGTCTAACTTCTCCGGTGGTGGTGGTTCCGGTGCTTATCCTACGATGCGCCGCTTCAACCTTGGTCTTAAATTCAACTTCTAAACTTACGTAACTGACATATGAACAGATTTTTTAAAACTCTTGGCGCATTTGCTTTCGGCTTGACCTTGACGGCGGGGCTTGCATCTTGCGAGGATTATCTCGACAAAGAGCCTGATTCTGACGTTAGCCCGGAGACTGCGTTTAAGAATTTCACAAATACTCAGGGATTCATTGAAGAGATCTACAACTGTATCCCGAACAAGGCTCAGTGTTACTGGACCACTTCATGGAATCTCGGAGATGATGAGGTTATGAATCCGCAGGCTGAGACCGACCGTCTTATCCAGACTCAGATTGACCTCGGAAACTACTACGCTTGGCAGACAAATAATCAGTTCTGGTTTTCTGCAAAAAGCGATTGCAATCCTACATCGGGAAGCGCGTTCGACCATCGTCTCGTAGGTCATGCCTGGTATTGCATATCAAAATGTAATAAAGGTATTGAGGAACTTGAGAAAGCTGACAACGTGTTTGTAGGCTCCAAGGAAGAGAAAAACCTCCTTCTCGGACAGCTCTATTTCTTCCGCGCATGGTGGCATTTTGAGATGATGGAATATCTTGGTGGCCTTCCTTACGTAGATATAGTGTTCGACCCACTCAACGTGGTACAGTTACCTCGACTCTCTTATCTGGAATGTGCCGATAAGGTAGCTGCCGACTTTGAGAAGGCTGCTTCTCTTCTTCCTGTCAACTGGGATGAGACATCCACAGGTAAGAAGACGCTCGGCAAGAATGAGCTCCGCATCAATAAGATCACGGCTCTCGCTTATGCCGGCAAGAACTATCTCTGGGCAGCGAGTCCCCTTATGAAGAATGGTGCGCAGGTCGGTGCTTCTACAAATGGCAAAACCTACGACTATGATTCGGAATATGCTAAGAAGGCTGCCGATGCTCTTGCAGAGGTAATCTCATATGTAGAGAAAGGTCAGACTCAGTATGCTTTCGCATCTTTCGACTTTGAGAACGTCTACGATCATAAAAAGTCTAAAGGTGTCGACACAAGCTATAGCGAGCTTTTCTATACTACAGGCCGCAGCTGGCTTCAGCCGGGCGGTAAGGAGGCTCTCATGCGTGGTCCGTCTGAAGGTTGGTCTTTCACCCGCTACAACTACTCACGTACTTTCGGCCCCAACCAGCTTTGTGCTCAGGATAACCACATCCATCAGGCTACCGCCAACTACGTAAAGAACTATGGTATGGCAAACGGTCTTCCCCTCGATGACCCGGAATCCGGTTGGGATCCTAAGCATCCCTTCAAGGATCGTGACCCCCGTTTCTATCACGATATCGTATTCGACGGTATGACATACATCAATGCCGAGCCGAGTGAGGGTGACAAGGCTATGAAGTATGCAGGTCTCGCCACAGGAGGATCGATGCGCGCCATTACAAACGCAAGCCGTTCAGGCTATTTCTATCAGAAGCTTGTGCCTCATACATGTCAGAAATATGACTCTGCTTCTTCCGACGACTATGGTCCTAACCCCCACGCATATATTCCTTACATGCGTCTTGCCGACGTATATCTGATGTATGCAGAGGCTACTGCTGTCCTTGGCGGTCCTGCCGGAAAGTCGGATAAATGCGACAAGACTTCTGTAGACGCTATCAACGTACTTCGTGACCGTTGCGGTGCCGGACATGTTGCAGCCAAGTTTGCCGGCAATGCATATATGGATGAGGTTCGCCGTGAGCGTGCTGTCGAGCTCGCTTTCGAGGGCTTCCGCTTCAACGACCTTCAGCGTTGGTTGCTTCTCACCGAGCCCGGCTACATCGAGAAGACTTCTCAGGAATTCATCCGCGTTTCCGGTGTAGATGAGACATTCTTTAAGGATAATGACCCTGCAGAGGCTGAGGTAGCTGAATTCCATGAGGAAATTATTTTGACCCGCAACTTCGATTCTAAGCATTATTGGTTCCCGTTGCTCCGTAATGACACTTATATCTATGGTGAATTCGAGCAGAATCCGGGATGGTAAGGAATTTAAACTAACCTTTCGATTAAAGATATGACAACAAAATATAATAAATTTCTCCCGATTGTCGCAGCGGTAGCTGTCTGTGCCCCCGGCGCGATGGCTGCTAATGAAGCAGAGGATTCCGAATCTCCCGACAATCAGGTGCAGTTGGCCTACCGAGTTGCCGATCGCGGCGACATGCTTGGCGGAGTTGAAGTGCTTGACTTTGCGAAGTTGATGGAGGTCAATTATATCAACGACATCAACAACGGTACTATCGCAGGCTACGTTTCCGGTTTTAACGGAGATTCTCTCTGGGGTCAGGATGGCGACAACGACGGTTTCCTCGTGCTGATCGATGGTGTGGTTCGCGACATGAACAACATTATCTCAACTGAAGTAGAGAATATTACCTTCATGAAGGGAGCCGCTGCTACGGTGCTGTATGGCTCTCGCGCTGCGAAGGGTGTGATTTACATTACTACCAAGCGAGGCAAGAACGCACCTCTAACGGTAAATGTCAGAGCAAATACAGGTTGGCATGTAGCCAAGTCTTTCCCTGAATATGTCGGTTCTGCGGAGTACATGGCTCTCTACAACCAGGCTTGCATAAATGATGGAAAGGCACCGCTCTACAGTCAGCAGGATCTGTATAACTACGCTTCTGGAAAGAATCCATACAGATATCCAAATCTCAATATGTATTCTTCCGATTACGTAGGTCGCACATACAATCGCACTGACGTGTCGGCTGAAATTTCCGGAGGTAACGAGCGCGCACGCTTTTATACCAATATCAATTATTTCCGTCATGGCGACTATCTTAAGTTCGGTGAGTCAAAGCATAATTATACCGACCGTTTCAGCGTGAGAGGTAACATCGATGTCGATATCACTGACTGGATCAGCGCCTATGTGAACACAAGTGCCACTTTCTACGGCGCGCGCAGTGCCCTCTCCTGGACTCCCGATCCGGATGACAAGAATGAATGGGAAAAGAACTATTACAACTACTGGCAGTTTGCGGCAGGCTCATGGTCTCGTCCTAATGCCTTGGCTCCCCTCATTCCGATGGGTCTCATAGATCCGGGTGCTTCCAATACACTCGGTATTCTCGGTGCCAGCAACAACATTTATAATGGATGTTTCCTTGGTGCCTCCGCTTTTGGTTCTTCAGTAAATGAGAAGAAGCATATCTTCGCAAACTATCTGGCTGCAGGCTACAATAAGTTTACAAGCCGTCAGTTCCAGTTCGATACAGGTATCAATGTCGACCTTGGTATGGTGACGAAGGGTCTTACCTTTAATACAAAGTTTGCAGTTGACTATGCTACATCCTATGACACAAGCTACAACAACTCGTATGGAGTGTATGTGCCGGAATGGAGTCAGTATAATGGTATTGACCAGATTACTTCTGTTAATTTCGAAGGAAAAGACGAACACTCCGGTGTGCAGAACATCAACAACTCGTCAAGCCGCCAGACTATGTACTGGTCAGGTCAGTTCGACTATGTTCGTTCGTTCAACGATGTTCATAACCTCCACGCTCTCGTTGTTGGTGCCGGATGGCAGCGCACACGCGCGGGTCAGTATCACAAGACAAGCAGTGTAAACATCGGCTTTGAGGCAGATTATAATTATGACCACCGCTATTATGTTGACCTCGCTGTTACGGGTGTTCATTCCTCCAAGCTTGCACCGGGTCATCGTCAGGGATGGTCGCCGACGGCTACTATCGGATGGAATATAGCGAATGAGGCGTTCCTTGCAGACAATGATGCGGTCAACACCTTGATGCTTTCCGCTTCTGCCGGACTCCTCAATCAGGACCAGGATATCACCGATTATTATATGTATTCGGCCAACTACACCGACGGAGGCTGGTATGAATGGGCTATCGGTGGCGGCTCGGCTGCTTATCCTAAGCGTGGTCCTAACGACGGTCTAACTTTTGTGAAGCGTAAGGAATTCACCGTAGGTCTTCGTGGTGACCTCTTCAACCATCTGGTGGATTTCAACGCTATGTATTTCCATTACAAGACTACCGGCCTGATCGGAAGCACTTCAACCAAGTTCCCGACCTACTTCTCCACATACTATCCGGAGGCTTCTTTCGTTCCTTATACGAATATGAATGATAATCAGCGCAACGGTTTTGACTTCGCAGTCAATGTAAAGAAGAACTTCGGTGACTTCGGTTTCAAAGTTGGTGTGACCGGTACTTACTATGATACCAAGGCTCTCAAGCGCGACGAGGTATGGGAAAACGACTACCAGTATCGTGAGGGCAAACCTATCGATGCCATCTGGGGTTATCGTGCTGATGGTTTCTTCCAGACAGATGAGGAGGCCGCTTCGGTCGATCAGTCCGCGCTCGGTGGCGGAACCTTGAGAGCTGGAGACATCAGATATAAGGACCTCAACGGTGACGGTAAGGTCGATACCAACGACCAGGAATATCTCGGCAAGAGCGGTTCGTTCGGCAGCCCGTTCTTTATGGGTGTCAACCTCCAGCTCTCATGGAAGGGATTCACACTCTTCGTGCATGGTCTTGGAAGATTTGGTGGTAATAGCTTGCTTAATGGTAATTCATACTACCGCATGGTAGGTGAGAACAAATACTCCGTTGAAGCGCGCAACGCCTGGACTCCCGAGACAGCAGCGACTGCGACTCTTCCACGTCTTACTACTGACAATGGCGCCAACAACTATGTGGCATCTGACTTCTGGATGTACAGCACCGATCGTTTCGACATCGACAAGATTCAGCTGACCTACGATTTCCCGAAGAAGCTTTTCCACGGGCCTATTGTGAAAGCTCTGCAGCTTTACATCAGCGCCGATGATCTCGTGACATTCGGTAAGAACCGTGAAATCCTTGAAAGAAACGTAGGTAGCGCTCCTCAGTCACGTTTCTATAATGTAGGTGCACAAGTAACTTTCTAAACTAACCAAGATGAAAAGAATTTTTAAATATATTGCAGTAGCTTCTATCGTATTGGGATTCACCGCGTGTGATGACCTTTTCGAGCCGGCCATTGAAAATATCAAGGATGAAAACTCCATAGATTCAGAGTCGAACTACGCCGATCAGATTCTCAGGAGCGCATACATCCTGATGCCTTATCCCGGCGATCCTGAAAATGATGTGGCTACAGATGATGCTGTCTCCAACGACATCAACAACGATTACAGGACGATGGCCGGTGGCGCATGGACCTCTCAGACCGGCGTATCAGTCAACAACTGGCGCGACCGTAATGCATCAATCCAATATTGCAATCTCCTTCTTGAGCATATCGATAATGTAATGTTTGCCACTAATGAGGAGATCAACGAGATGTTCTACGACCGTCTGAAAGGCGAGGCTTATGCTCTCCGTGCCCTCAATATGTATTATCTGCTCCAGAACTATGCAGGAAAAAACAGTGCGGGCGAGCTTTTGGGTGTGCCTATCTGGACTCATTCATTTAGCGCAACGTCCGATCTCAATGTGAGTCGTGACTCTTTCCAGGCATGTATGGCTCAGCTTCTTTCCGATGTTGATGCCGCCATCGAACTTCTTCCCACCGATTATGTCGATATCTCAGATTCTCAGGTGCCCGCCAAGTACAAGAATAAAGGGGTCACAGCTTCGCAGTACAATCGTGTGAACGGTACCAATACAGCGCTCCGTATATCTGGACGTATTGTAGAGGCTATCGCAGCCCAGGCCGCTCTTCTTGCAGCCAGCCCTGCTTTCTCTGACCAGTCAGGTGTATCTTGGGCTGATGCCGCTACTCGATCCGCAAATATCCTGAAGAAAATCGGAGGAGTTGCAGGAATGGCTCCTACCGGTCATCTATGGTATACTGCCGAAGAGATCGGCAATGACCCTGCTAAGGCTGAGTATCATGCTGAAATTATCTGGCGTGGCAATAATGAAAGCAACTCTTCACGTGAGGAAAACAACTTCCCTCCTTCCCTATATGGAAAAGGACGTGTGAATCCGACTCAGAATCTTGTCGATGCATTCCCGATGGCTAACGGTTATCCTATTGACAACGGTAACTCCGGTTATGATCCGAGCAATCCTTATGCCGGTCGTGACCCCCGTCTGCAGGATTATATCGTAGTCAACGGTAGCACACTCGGTGTTAATAACGACGTTATCAATACTACTGCCGATTCAGAAAACAAGGATGGTATCGACAAGGAAGCAGGCGTTTCAACACGTACAGGTTACTATATGCGTAAACTTCTCCGTAGCGATGTCAATCCAAACGCGGCGAGCAAAGTTGATAAACCTCACTATACTACCCGTATCCGTTATACTGAGATCTTCCTTGCTTATGCAGAAGCTGCCAACGAGGCATGGGGACCGAAAAACGATAACGGCAATGGTTTCTCCGCTTACGACGTGATCAAGGCTATCCGCAATCGTGCCGGTATCACTGATACATCATATCTTGACCAGTGCGCCGCTTCCAAGGAGTCTATGCGTGAGCTCATCCGAAACGAACGCCGTATTGAGCTTTGCTTCGAGAACAAGCGTTTCTGGGACCTCCGTCGTTGGAACGCCAATCTTAATGAGACTGTCTATGGCATGAAGATCAGCGGTAACAGTTATGATCCGAATTTCGAAGTTGAAAAACGCGATTTCAGAGACTATATGATTTATGGTCCCCTTCCTTATTCCGATGTCCTGAAGTTCAGCAATCTTGAGCAGAATGCAGGATGGTAAATTAACCTATTAATTCAAACAAAATGAAACTACTTAGAAACAGTGTAATGGCCGGACTCTCTTTGGTCTTGTCGCTGACTGCCACTTCATGTCATAATCAGGATAATGAATTCCCTGATTATGAAGGTGGCGTGACAGTATACTTCGCAAATCAGTATCCTTCCACTACCTTAGTGCTTGGTGATTGGCCCGATGGAGATAATTCTCTCGCTCTCCAGCACAAATGTCAGATCCTGGCTACTCATGGTGGCTCCTACAAGTCAAGAGATGTCAAAATCGATGTTGTAGTCGATCCTACTCTGGTAAATAATCTGACTTTTCCTGATGGAAGCCAGGTGAAGGCCATGCCGGAGAACTACTACACTCTTGAATCGACTACACTCACAAAAAAGAAAGACTATTTCTTTGGAACAGAGGTGACATTCAGCGATGCATTCTTCGCAGATCCCGACGCTATCAAGAATACATATGTGATTCCTTTGCGTATGGTGAAGCAGGTTGGTGCTGACAATATACTGACCGGAGTTGCCAAACCTGAAGCAGCATCACCCGTTTCCACTAACGCGAACGACTGGAATGTTCAGCCGCAGGATTTTGTTCTCTATTGCGTGAAGTATGTCAATCCCTGGGATGCAAGCTATCTGCGCCGAGGTGTGGATAAGATCACCGAGAATGGCACTACAACCACAGTGGAACGTAAGGCTGAATTTGTAGAGAAAGATGAAGTGGTCAGACTCACTACAAAAAGTATGACAGAGTTGGTATTCCCACTTTCTACTATCGTTCCTGACGGAGAGTCAGTAAAGACTCTTACCTGCAATCTCATCCTGAAGTTCAACGGCGATGACTGCACTATCACCACCGATACTGAAGGAATGACTGCAAGCGGTACAGGTAAGTTCGTCAAGAACGGCGAGAAGAACAGCTTCGGCAATGAGGACCGCGACGGACTCTATCTCGACTATAAGGTTGATTTCGGTCCACGTCAGTTCGAGACAAGCGACATCCTCGTGCTTCGTTCGCGCCAGATAGTGCCTGAATTCAATTTCAATCCAACCTACAATAAATGAATTGAATCATGAAACTAAGAAAAATATATTATATTTTCATGGGGCTCCCTATGGTGCTTGCATCATGTGCCGATTATCTTGATACGGACAACTATTATGTAGAGCAGCCCGCAGACGACGCCCGTCTCGCATATCTTAACGAGTACAAGCCAATCAAAGAATACGTCAATCGCTCAGCTCACCCCGGTTTCACTCTTGGAACCGGCGTGAGTGCGGAAGATTATATCAAACAAGGGGCAGCATATATGCTGACAAACTCCAACTTTGATATGGTCACTGCCGGAAATGCGATGAAATACGCTTCGATTGTGGATGACAAAGGAAATATGAATTTCGGAACCGTGTCAAGCTTCGTTGAAGCTGCGACTAACGCCGGAATGCAGGTTTATGGTCATACTCTCGTATGGCATTCTCAGCAGAATACTAAGTATCTCAATGGTCTTATCGCCGACAAGCAGCTCCCCGCCGATCCTTCCCAGACTCATGAGGAGTATGTAGCGCGCGAATGTATTCAGGTATTGACCGACGATATGGTTTCTGATCCATGGGACAGCCAGTTCTGGCTCAATTTCCC
>JAIECF010000068.1:13709-40855 GCA_029068655.1 Muribaculaceae bacterium
AGCCAGTTCTGGCTCAATTTCCCGGGTGAAAGTTTCAGTGCTGGCGATACATGGGAAGTTTCTATGAATGTACGTGCTGATAAAGAGGCAAGTTCGGGTACACAGGTACATGGTGAGCCGAGTGCATACCTGCATTGGGATGCTATAGGTTCCGTCAATTTCACTACTGAATGGACTACTTATACCAAGACGGGTACTTGCGGCTCAGAGTGGGCCGGTGGCCACTCAATTGCCTTCAACCTCAATGACTATGCCTCAGCCAACAATTACTATTTCGATGATATAAGCTTCAAGCTCAACGGACGTGAACTTATTACTAACGGCACTTGCGACTTAGGCGGCTCCACGGATAACTTTGTGTCAAAAGAAATGCGTGGCTCTTTAGGTCCTTCCCGTATCGTAGACCATTATACCATACTTGTTACCGGTGGAGGTATTCCTTTGACTCCGGAAGAAAAGTATGAAGTAATAGACAATGAGCTCAATCGCTGGATCACCGCTTCAATGGTTGAGACTGAAGGTAAAGTTAAGGTTTGGGATCTTGTAAATGAGGCCCTTCAGGACACCTGGGGTGATATACCATTGAAGAATGGTGTAGATAATGCTGATCCTGATTGTTTCTATTGGCAGGATTATCTCGGAGAGGATTATGTAGTACTCGCCGAGAAACATGCCCGCGAGGCATTTGCTTCTGTAGAGGGAACTAATCCGGATGACCTCAAACTCTTCGTCAACGACTATAATCTGGAGGCTGCCTATAACAACAATGACAAGTGTAAGAGTCTTGTGAACTGGATTGGCAAATGGGAATCTAAGGGTGCCAAGATCGATGGTATCGGTAGCCAGATGCACGTGACATATTGCCTTAACCCTGAAGAGCAGGCTAAGAATGAAGAGGCAATAGTCAACATGCTCAATATCCTTGCAAACTCAGGTAAGCTGATTCGCATCACTGAGCTTGATATGGGTATCAAGGATGCTGATGGCAATACTATCAAGACCGCTGATGTTACATTCGAACAGCAGCTCGCTATGGGTGATTTCTACAAGTTTATCATCAACAAATACTTCGAGATCATCCCTGTCGACCAGCAGTTCGGTATCTGTCAGTGGGCTCAGACCGATAGTCCGGCCGGAAGCGGTTGGCGTCCTGAAGAGCCGATTGGTCTCTGGAATCTCAACTACCAGCGCAAGCCACAGTATGGTAAGGTAGCCGAGGCTTACGAAAATAACTAATTGCTTAAAATTTCAGGGGTGAGGGTGCACCCTCATCCCTGAACCTCTTATAACCATTTTATTAACCCAAATTTCAAAAAAATGAAGAAATTTTTACTCTTCGCAGCTGCCGCTATGGTAGTTGTATCTGCTTCTGCCGAGACAAAGAATGTTCTCGCAGAAATGTATCCGGGTCCCCAAAATCTTATTGGTTGGGGAACAGATGGCCTTCTTGAGGCTGCAAACGTTGATGGACGAGATTGCCTGAAAGTTACCAATACTGCAGCTACGGATTTCTGGGGAGTGCAGATTGCATATGATACTGAATTCGTAGCTGGAACAACTTATTACTTTACATTTGATGTAAAGGGAGATGCAGGTACTATAACATCCGGTTTCCAGCAGACCAATGGATATATTGGATGCGGAAACTTCGATAATTTCTCTATAACATCCGATTGGAATACTGTGACAATAAAGGGTACCGCCGAAACCTCTGAAAATGGAGATCCTAATCGCTGGGTTGCAAACGTAGGTGAATACGTTGGCTCATTCTACATCTCCAATCTCTCTCTATATACAGTAGAGGAAGGTGGCGAAACTCCTGTAGAGCCTGAAAGGGAAGTCATAGCAAGTATGTATCCCGGTGATGCCCAGTTTATAGCATGGGGCGTAGACGGTCTTTTGACTCAGGATTTTGAAATCGATGGACGTAAAGCTGCAAAATTTGATCAGACAGCAGAGGGTAAGAATCCTTGGGAAGTACAGTTTGCTTATGACTATGACTACGTTCCCGGTACTACATACTACATCTCATTCGAAGTTAAGGGTGATGCAGCTGCCGCTATTGGTTCAGGCTTCCAGTGCACAGACGGCTGGGTAGGTTGTGGCGACTGCTCTTCTTTCGCCATCACTCCCGATTGGACAAAGGTTGTAATCAGTGGTACCCCTAACGCTACTGAGGATGGAAAGCTTCCTAACCGCTGGGTAGCAAGTATAGGTACTTATGTAGGTACTTTCTATATTTCTAATGTAGAAATTTATGTAGAAAAGGATGCAGCTGTCGAGACTATCGCTCCTGCTAAGGCTGTAGTTAAGGGCGTTTACAACCTCCAGGGTGTAAAGGTTGCCAACTCTCTCGATGAGGTTGCTGCTCACGGTATCTATATCTACAACGGTAAGAAAGTCGTTCGTTGATACGACGATTTATAATCAATTTGCACCAAAAACAAACGCTCCGGGGGCATTATTCCGGTCCTCCGGAGCGTTATAAATATGGAGGCTTCCTCCAAACATAATTCTTAAATATAACCATCATGAAAAGACTCATTCTTCCCATCCTCCTCCTTGCTTCCATGCAATCTTTCGCTGCCGATCCTGCAGAAGGAAAGAGTGCCTCAACCAATATCCCGCAGTCTGAATACCCCTGCGTAGCATCCGACTCAAGAGCAACTTTCAAAATTCACGCTCCCGAGGCAAAGGATGTCAAGGTTGACATCTGCAGTAAGAAATATGATATGGTGAAGGATGAGAATGGAGTCTGGACCGCTACCACGGATCCGCTTGTAGAGGGTTTTCATTATTATTTCATCATAGTCGACGGCGTTTCAGTGATCGATCCTGCGTCTGAGACTTTCTATGGCTGTGGTAAGGAAGCATCCGGCATCGAGATTCCGGAAAGTCCTGAAGCCGCGGCTTATTATACTTTCAATAAAGACGTTCCCCACGGTCAGGTGAGGGAATGCAAATATTATTCCGACACAGAGGGGAGGCAGCGCCGATGCTTTGTCTATACTCCTGCGGAATATGAGACCAATCCCAATGCCAAATATCCGGTGCTTTATCTGCAGCACGGTATGGGCGAGAACGAGACCGGATGGTCAAAGCAGGGCATGATGGCAAACATCATGGACAATGCCATCGCCTCAGGCAGCGCAGTGCCGATGATTGTCGTCATGGACAACGGCAACTGCGATTATATCTTCGGCGCCAAGCCCGGAGAGACAATGCAGGAGTTTGGAGCCGGTTTCACCCCAGTCCTGCTCAACGATCTCATCCCCTACATTGAAAATACATTCCGGGTAAAGACCGACCGTGAGAACCGCGCTATGGCGGGCCTATCATGGGGAGGCAAGGAAACATTCGATATAACTCTCGCAAACCTCGACAAATTCTCTCACATCGGCAGCTTCAGCGGTGCCCTCTTCTTCCTTCAGGGTGGACTGGAGAACGCCTACGGCGGGGTCTTCAAGGATCCCAAAGCCTTCAACGACAAAGTGAAGGTGCTCTTCCTCAGCATGGGTTCGGAAGAAAACTTCGGCGCTCCCAACATCTGCAAGGCGCTCACCGATGCCGGCGTCAACAACGTCTACTACGAATCCCCCGGCACCCACCACGAATGGCTCACGTGGCGCCGATCCCTCAACGAATTCGTCCCGCTCCTCTTCCGTTGATCAATAAGTTGCTTAAATCCATGATAAATCATGATGCACCATGATATATCATGATTAATCATGAATCTTCCAATATACAAAATGTATGAAAAAATCCATCTGCCTCATTATCCTTCTCATCTTTGCAGCCATTCCCGCAATGGCCTGGCCCGGCATGCCAATGCCTAAGCTCCATGTAGAAGGGCGTTGGCTGATGGACGAGGACGGCAACAAGGTCAATCTGCATGGATTCGGACAGACCTACAGCCCGTGGTTTAACGAGATGGGCTCCAAATGGGACAACTACAACGTCAATGCCTGTCTGAACTACAACAAGGGTATCCTTGACGGAGTCATGGACCATGCAGGTTGGAAGATGACCTACATCCGGATGCATATGGATCCCTACTGGTCCAATACTCCCGGAATGTGGCCCGATGGAGAGGGAGACATATCGGCATTCAATTTCGAGCGCTTCAAGAAATATCTTGACGAGGTCTTCATTCCAATGGCTGAATATGCCATATCCAAAGGCCTGTATGTAGTGATGCGTCCGCCCGGTGTCTGCCCGGAAAAGATTGAGGTCGGCGGATATTATCACGATTATCTCAAAACTGTATGGGGCTATGTAGCTACTCAGACACGTCTCACCGAGAATCCCTACGTCATGTTCGAGCTTGCAAACGAACCGGTTCAGATCAAGGGTACTGACGGCAATTATGGTTCCGGTTCCGATGCATGCAACCGGGCCTTGACTCAGTTCTTTCAGGAGATAGTAGATCTTATGCGCTCCAAAGGTTGCGGCAACATACTGTGGGTTCCCGGCACTTCTTATCAGTCGCAATACGCCGGTTTTGCTAAATACCCCATAAAGGGTGAAAATATCGGTTATGCGGTGCATGTATACCCCGGATGGTATGGCAGTGACGCAATCGAGCCCAGCCATGAGCTCGGCGGTAACTATGGAGGCGGTTATGATGCTTTCGCTGCAGGATGGAAGAATCAGATAGAGCCATGCGCCGCCATCGCTCCCATACTCGTCACCGAGATGGACTGGCTCCCGTCGAAATATCAGTCTTCCTGGGGCAAGAGTATCACCGGACAGATGCTCGGCCAAGGTTTCGGTGCGAATTTCAAGTTCCTTGCAGACCGTACCGGAAATGTCAGCTGGATGATTTTCACAGGTCCTGAGATACTTGCACGTTTTGACGGCACCCCCGGCTCAAATGGGAATTATACAATGTATAACGATCCGGAAGGATGCATATGGTCTACTTATCATTGGTTTGAGGAATATGCCGGTTTTGAACTTCCGGAAGTGCAAAACGTCGGCCTTTATTTCTCTCCGAGAGATATAGAGATTTCAGATGAAACGGTGATCTTGACCGGAAGCTCCAAGGGCGTCGCGCTCATCGCCGACCGTGGATTGGGATTTGACTTCAATGTCAACGGAGCCATTGATGTCAGCATAGACAATCCCGATATACTCAGCTGGTACAACGGTTGCTTCACCGCTCTGCGTCCGGGATCCACCACATGCGACATCTCTTTCTCATTCGGAGGAGTGAGCGACACGAAGTCGTTGAAATTCATTTCAACTCCTTTCCCTTTGCTTAACGGATATTTCAATCCTTCGATATGGGATAACGGCACATTCAACGAGGAAACAGGTGAGATTACCACAGGCCTGTACGGCTTTGCAGGCTGGACTTACGGCAGCGGCCTTGACCTCTCGGAGTATGACTATCTTATCTGCGAGGTTGAGAATCCCGGAGGTGGTCTTTCCTTAAGACTGTTTGATACAAACAACTACTGGAGCGATCCCTACATGATTGATTTCGGCAATAAGTCGAGAGTCGTAGTCAACCTTAAGAATATGAAGTCGAATGAGAAGAGGGCCATAGATCCATCCCATATCTTTATTGTTGGATTCTGGACCTACGGGGGCCATAAGTTCAAGGTAAAGAATATCTTCCCCTCCTACGATCCTGACGCGACAGATGTCGACGCCGTCTCATCAGAAAAGAATGAATTTGTAGATGTCTATAATCTACTAGGTACGTCTGTAAGAAGAAGCGTCCCGGCTTCCGAAGCCACCCAAGGCCTGTCCCCCGGCATCTACATTGTCAACGGCAAAAAAATCCTTGTCAAATAATCATGGGTGGTAGTCATGGGTGGGCGGTTTCCTAACCGCCCGGTATAGACATAGTAACAGACAGATAATTATAAATAATGAATTATATTAGAAAATGAAAACAATAAAAAATTTCCTCCTGTCAGCTGCAGCTCTTGCATCTACAGTGTGCATGCAGGCATCAGACCCAAATTTCTATATATACCTCTGTCTTGGGCAGTCTAACATGGAGGGCAACGCCCAGGTGGAACCCGCTGACCGCAGGAATGTCCCGGAACGCTTTAAGGTAATGGCGACAACCGACTACAACCGCCCTAAACGCACGGAAGGGGAGTGGTATGTGGCGGTTCCACCATTGGTCAGGGAAAATACAGGTCTCACTCCTATGGACTATTTCGGACGCACGATGGTAGACAATCTGCCTGAAAACGTAACAGTCGGTGTTGTCCCTGTCGCTGTAGGAGGCTGTAAGATAGAACACCTAAGCAAAGATTACGACCCTGCCACGGTGACTTCGGAGGCTGACTGGTTTCAGGGTTTCATGAAGGCCTATGACAACAAACCTTACGACCGTCTGCTGAAATGCGCGAAAAAAGCGCAGGAAGATGGAGTCATAAAAGGCATTCTTCTTCATCAGGGTGAGTCTAATACGGGAGACAAGGAATGGCCGGCAAAAGTCAAGAAGGTCTATGATAACCTTCTCTCTGATCTTGGATTGGCTCCCAATTCAATACCTCTGATTGCTGGGGAGGTGGTTTCTTCTGAGAAAGGTGGAGTATGCGGAAGCATGAATTCCATTATCAATACACTGTCCGAGACTCTGCCGACGGCTCTTGTGGTGTCTTCAGCCAATCTTCCGCAGCGTGGCGACGGACTTCACTTTACCGCATATGCATACCGGGAACTCGGAAGCCGTTATGCAGAAAAGATGCTTTCTACAATGGGTATCGACAATCCCAAGCTCAACTATTCAGCGGAAGCTAATTTCAAGCCGGACACGTATGAGGTGAAAAGTCCCGACGGAAAGACTGTAGTGACCGTTACCGACAACGGCATGAACCTTACCTATAGTGTGAAATACGATGGAAAGGAGTTCCTTCTTCCTTCTCCTCTCGGACTTAAGACAAATATTGGAGACTTTACTTCGGGACTTGACATCACCGCCGCTTCGGGAGTAAAAGAGGTAGCTGACTCATATAGTCTTTCCAATATCAAGAAAAGTAAGGTAGACTATCTCGCTAATGAGGAAACTTTCACAGTCTCTCAGGCCGGAGTGCCTGCTTTCGACCTTCAGATGCGCGTCAGCGACAACAATGTTGCATTCCGATATAAAGTGCTTCCTAAGAATGACAATCAAAGCTGCGTCGTCGACAGCGAGGTCACGGCCTTTGTAATGCCTGACGGTACGACTACCTTCCTTTGTCCGCAGATGCAGCCTATGACAGGCTTCGCACGCACCGCTCCAAGTTATGAGACTAACTATGATCTTGATGACGAGATGGGCAAGAACGGCTGGGGCAACGGATATACATTCCCGTCTCTTTTCAAGAACGGCGACAACGGCTGGACGCTGATTTCAGAGACCGGCATAGCCGGCGACTATGTGGCTTCACATCTCGAAAACAAGGGTTGCAACGACTATAGGGTAGCATATGCGATGAGAGGAGAGCAGAATGGTTTTGGCTCTACAGGCGCCCTTATAGCCCTGCCGGGGTATACTCCATGGCGTACGGTGACTGTGGGCGAGACACTGGCTCCAATCGTAGAGACCACTATTCCCTTCGATCTGGTGCAGCCCCTCTATGAGGCGTCGAAAGACTATGACTACGGAAAAGGAAGCTGGAGCTGGATCATCAAGATGGATCCCAGTTGTAACTTCGAGGAGCAGAAGAAATATATCGATTTCTCCGCTGAAATGGGTTGGGATACCGTTCTTGTAGACGCTCTGTGGGATACCCAGATCGGCTATGAAGGAATTGAAAAACTTGCTGCCTACGGTAAGGAGAAAGGTGTGGACCTCTATCTATGGTATAACTCCAATGGCTCCTGGAACGACGCTCCCCAGGGTCCGCGCGGTGTGATGAATGATATCGTGAAACGCCGCAAAGACATGAAATGGATGCAGGAAAACGGCATCCGCGGCATAAAGGTCGATTTCTTCGGAGGCGACAAGCAGGAGACTATGCGTCTCTACCACGATATCCTTGCCGATGCAAACGATCATGGAATTCTCGTCATTTTCCACGGCTGTACGCTCCCGAGAGGATGGGACCGCATGTATCCCAACTTTGCGGCGGCAGAGGCTGTACTTGCCAGCGAGAACCTGCATTTCTCGCAGGGCATGTGCGATGCAGAGGCTAAGAATGCCGCCACGCATCCTTTTATCCGCAATACTGTGGCAAGCATGGACTTCGGCGGAAGCACTCTTAACAAATGGTATAATGCCGATAACGAGCCTAACCGGGGCTCGCAGCGCAAGACATCCGATGTTTTCGCGCTTGCTACTGCAGTACTCTTCCAGAGCCCCGTGCAGCACTTCGCAATGGCTCCCAACAACCTCGTGGATGCGCCGGCTTGGGCAGTGGAGTTCATGAAGAAGGTCCCGACTGAGTGGGATGAGGTGAAGTTTATCGACGGATATCCCGGTAAATATATCATACTCTCTCGCCGCAGCGGCGACGACTGGTATGTAGCGGCCATCAATGCGGAAGAGTCTCCCCTACAGACAGAGATCGAGCTCCCGGGCTATAAGGCGGGTGAGAATATTGCGATGTACAGCGATGACAAAAACCTTATCGGTTCTGTCAGGACTGTCAAGGCCGACAAAAAAGGAAAAATCAAACTGAATATACCTCAGAACGGCGCCACCCTCCTCAAATACTGATGATCAATTTTAAAATTCATGATGAATCATGATAAAACATGATACATTATGATATATCATGAATAACCCGTAACTGAAAACTAACTAAAAATAACCCATGGAACCCACCAACAATCTCGAATCCAAAGGATTCTACAAGGTCTCGATGCTTAAATGCATCGGTTTCGGTTCCGGCGACCTCGCCCAGAACCTTATCTATCAGACCATCAGCATGTATCTCCTCTTCTTCTACACGAACGTTTACGGCCTTGATCCCGCAGTGGCTGCCGTGATGTTCCTCATCGTCAGGATAATTGATGTGATATGGGATCCTTTGGTAGGTACTTTTGTCGACAAGCATGAGCCTAAGCTCGGCAAATACCGTTCATATCTCGTCTTGGGAGGAATTCCATTGACCGGGTTCGCCATACTTTGCTTCTGGAATGGTTTCTCAGGCTCACTTCTTTACGCATACATCACTTATGTGGGTCTCTCTATGTGCTATACTCTTGTGAACGTCCCATATGGCGCACTCAACGCCTCGCTAACACGCGACACGGCCGAGATCACTAAACTGACGTCAGTACGTATGTTCATGGCAAATGTTGGCGGTCTTGCTGTAGGAATGGGTATTCCAATCATTCTGAAACTTTTTGATCCGGCAGAAACCGAGGATATGTCTACCCACGACTCCGCATGGCTTGCTACCATGACCATCTACGGTCTTGTCGGCCTCGCTCTTTTATTCTTCTGTTTCTTCCAGTGCAAGGAAAAAGTCGTGATGGACAAGGCGGAGACTGAAAACGTCAAAGTCTCCGATCTCTGGATGGAGTTTGTCCACAACCGTCCTCTCCGTGTTCTCGCATTCTTCTTTATCACTGCTTTCGGTATGATGGCCATAGCGAACTCCGCCGGCGCCTACTACATCAACTATAACATGCACGGCAATGCAGGCGAACTATCCATTTTCATGGGTCTCGGATCCATTCCGGCCTTCATCTTCATGCCTATGATTCCATCGATCAAGAAGAAGGTAGGTAAAAAGGGAATGTTCAACATATTCCTTGTGACAGCGATTGTCGGTATGACCATGCTCTACATCGTTTCAGTGGTGCCATTCCTCAAGCATATGTGGATCGTCTATATTGCCCAGTTTATCAAGTCTACCGGCGTCATTGTCGCTACCGGATATATGTGGGCGCTCGTACCGGAGGTAATTTCCTACGGCGAATACACTCACGGACGCCGTATCTCGGGTATCGTGAACGCACTTACCGGTATATTTTATAAGGCAGGTATGGCTCTCGGTGGAGTGGTGCCCGGTCTGGTGCTCGCTTTCGTAGGCTTCAACAGCGAGGCTCCTGAACAGACTGTGTTCGCTCAGCAGGGCATACTCTGGCTTGTGGCGGTAATCCCCGCGTTGCTGCTCATCCTTGCCATGTTTATCATCTCACGCTATGAACTCAGCGACGAGCGCATCGATGAGATCAACCGCGCCATCGAAGCCCGCCACAATAATAATTGAGAATTGAGAATTTTAATCAACTCAGCTCGGAGAGCTGATATCGTTCCGAACCCCGGGCTTCAGCCTGGGGAAAAGGGATAACGGCTCAGTAGCCTCGGAGAGGCGATTGGTGGTTGAGTCAATGCAAATATTATAAATATTCATGAAGAAGCACTTATTTTTCTATCTCGCCATAGCCGCTTTAGCCACGTCATGCTCCTCCAATAAGCAGGAGAAGGCTCCGGCTACCATGAAAGATGCTTTCAAGGACGACTTTCTTATTGGAGCCGCTATCAACGTTCCCCTCCTGATGGGGGAAGATCCTAAAGCCGACTCCATCGTCGCACTTCACTATAACTCAATCGTACCCGAAAACTGCATGAAGAGCATGGAGATTCATCCGGAGAAAGATCGCTATTTCTGGGATGAAGCTGATGCATACGTGCAGTATGGTCAGGACCATGACATGGCGGTCATCGGTCACTGCCTCGTCTGGCATGCCCAGCTTTCTCCTTGGTTTCCATATGACGAAAACGGCAACTATGTAGACAGGGAGGAGATGAAGGCCCGTATGAAGGATCATATACAGACTGTGGTGGGCCGCTACAAAGGAAAGATCAAAGGCTGGGATGTAGTCAACGAGTGCATAGAAGATGACGGAAGCTGGCGTCACACTCCATTTTACGATATCCTCGGAGAGGAATTCCTTCCGCTCGCGTTCGAATATGCTCATGAGGCAGATCCGGACGTAGAACTATATCTCAACGACTATTCAATGTTCAAGGCTCCGAAGCGTGAGAAATATATCGAGATCATCAACGACCTTAAGAAACGAGGCATACGCATCGACGGCATGGGACTCCAGAGCCATATCGGATATGAGCAGAACGATCCTGATTTCGCTGAATATCAGAAGACCATAGACGCATTGTCGGAAACCGGCGTGAAACTGATGATCACCGAACTCGACATATCCGCACTTCCGTTCGTCATGCAGGGTGCGAACACCGACGCAAACTTCGAGTTGACAGAGGATCTTAATCCGTTTCCTGACGGCCTTTCAGAAGAGAGGGCCAAGGCATGGAATAAGCGTGCCGCTGACGTGATGGCATTCTATAGGAAGAACGCAGACAAGATCGATCGCGTGACCTGGTGGGGTACTCATGACGGTATGTCATGGCGCAACGACTGGCCCGTCAACGGACGCACCGACTATCCGTTGCCCTTCGACCGTGACTACAATCTAAAGCCCTTCATGCAGGAAATAATCGAGAATTGAGAATTTAGAATTGATAATGGCAATAGGACTCAGCTCGGAGAGCTGATATTGTGTCAAAACCCCGGGCTTAAGCCCGGGGGCAAGGAATAAAAGCTCAGTAGCCTCGGATAGGCGATTGGTGTTAGAATTTATTATATTTACATATAAAATTATTGATAATCATGAAAAAATCCCTGATCATATCCTCACTGACTCTTGCGGTCGCTCTAAGCGCTTCCGCCGAGACAAAGACCGTCAAGGACCACTTCAAGAATGACTTCCTCATCGGAGCAGCTATTCCGGTGCGCCATGTCAATGGCGAGGATCCGAGAGCTGATTCCATTGTTAGCCTTCACTTCAACTCCATAGTTGCTGAAAACTGCATGAAGAACGGAGAGATCCAGCCGAAGGAAGGTGAATTCTTCTGGGACGACGCAGACAAGTTCGTCAAATACGGCGAAGACCGCAATATGGCAATCATAGGGCACGCTCTTGTATGGCATTCACAGCTTGCTCCTTGGTTTGCTAAGGATAAGGACGGAAATGACGTAAGTCCTGAGGTGCTCAAACAGCGCATGAAAGATCACATCTATGCAGTGGTAGGCCGTTACAAAGGACGTATCAAGGGCTGGGATGTAGTCAACGAGCCGATCGAGGATGATGGCAGCTATCGTAAATCACCTTTCTATCGTATTCTGGGCGAGGAATTCATTCCTCTGGCATTTCAGTACGCCCATGAGGCTGATCCGGATGTAGAACTCTATATCAATGACTTCTCCATGTTCCTTCCTGGCAAAAGGGAGGCTTATGTTAAGATTGTCAACGATCTTAAGAAACGTGGACTTCGCATCGACGCCATAGGCATGCAGAGCCATATTGGCATGGACTATCCTGAATTTGACGAGTATGAGAAGAGCATCGAGGCATTTGCAGGCACAGGCTGCAAGGTCATGATAACAGAGCTCGACATGTCTGCCCTTCCTACTGTTCAGATGGGTGCGGACGTTGGCTCTATCTTCCGTATGAAGCCTGAGGAGCGTCGTGAGGCAATGAAGAAATTCAATGTATATCCCGATGGCCTTCCTGAAGATGTCAGCAAGGAATGGAACGACCGCATGGCTCAGGTGATGGCTCTTTACAAGAAACACGCAGATAAAATATCACGTGTCACATGGTGGGGAACAACCGACGGAATGTCATGGAAAAACGGTTTCCCGATCCCGGGACGTACAGACTACCCACTCCTCTTCGACCGCGAGTACAACCTCAAGCCTTTCATGCAGGAAATAATTGAGAATTGATTTAGAATTTAGAATCGAAAATCGCCCATGATGCATCATGATACAACATGATAAATCATGCTATATCATGCCATATCACGCTACATCTTAACCCTTAACCCTTAACCCTTAACCCTTCAAAAAAATGCTTCATCCTGAAAAAAGATATCTCTTCCCTGCCGACTTCATGGCAGACCCCAGTGTTCACATCTTCAATGGCAAGATCTACATCTATCCTTCTCATGACTGGGAGTGCGAGAACGTAGAGAACGATAACGGCGACCAGTATGTCATGAAGGACATGCATGTCCTCTCTATCGACGGCGATCCTATGACCGGCAAGGTGACCGACCATGGCAAAGCTCTCGATATCGCCGATATTCCCTGGGCCGGCCGACAGCTCTGGGACTGCGACTGCGCAGAGAAAGACGGCAAGTATTATCTTTACTTCCCACTTAAGGATAAAAACGATATCTTCCGTATCGGTGTAGCTATCGCCGACTGTCCGGAAGGACCGTTTATCGCCGAGCCGGATCCTATCCGTGGCAGCTACTCTATGGACATATGCGTGCTAAAAGACGGAGACGAATATTATCTCTATTTCGGTGGCCTCTGGGGAGGACAGCTTCAGCGCTATAAGGACAACAAGGCTCTCGAAAGCGCATATCTTCCGGAAGGCGACCAGCCTTCTCTTCCCAGCCGTTGCGCGCGTCTGAGCAAGGATATGCTTCAGTTTGCCGAGGAGCCGCGTCCCATACAGGTGGTAGACGAAGACGGCAAACCTCTGCGCGCTGATGATCCCCACCGGTTCTTTGAGGCTTCATGGGTTCATAAGTACAACGGCAAGTATTATTTCTCGTATTCCACCGGCGACAGTCATCTCCTATGCTACGCGGTAGGCGACAATCCCTACGGACCATTCGTATATCAAGGCGAGATACTGACTCCCGTTGTTGGCTGGACCACTCACCACAGCATCATCGAGTACGACGGCAAGTGGTATCTATTCCACCATGACAGTGTTCCCTCAGGCGGTAAGTCCTGGCTGCGCAGCCTGAAGGTATGCGAACTGACCTACGACGAAAATGGCAAGATCCTGACTATCGCCGGCCAAGACTAAGCCTGAGATGCGCGTAAGAAGCTCACTTCACAGCTCGGAGAGCTGAAATCGTAACGAAACCCCAGGCTTAAGCCTGGGGTATAATGATATAGACACAGTAGCCTCGGAGAGGCATTTTGTGTTCTTGCCAATTATATAACCGAAAACCAATGAAACCCCTCATACCCGTTCTCCTCTCCTTTATTTCCCTTATGTCTTTCGCTCAAATGCCTAAGGTGGACTTCATCACTCCCGATATAGTCCGCGTCCGCTGGACTCCTGACGGAACCGTCACCGACAACGCCACCGGTGTCTGCGTCTATCCGCAGACCGACGTCAATGTGAAGGAATCGAAATCCGGCTCTATGACAACATATAGTTCCGACTCCCTCGAAGTTTCTGTCGACAGCAAGGGTGGAGTGACCTTTTTCGATCCCATAGCCAAAAGAATACTTCTGCGCGAGTCGGTCAACGTCCCAAGAAAATTTGAAAAGGTTGCCCAGGAAAAAATCATTTATGATGAGGCATCGGCACGAATGGAGGAGACGGCCAACGGTAAGGTCACTGTCAAGGATATACTCCGACGCGACACAATCGGCATTAAGCAGAGGTTTGCCATCACATTCGACATGTCGGCCAATGAGGCTATCTACGGCCTCGGCCAGCAGATGGAAGACTACGTCAACCTTCTTGGCAAGACACTCTATCTTACTCAGCACAACCTCAAGGTATTCATACCGATGATGGTGTCTACGGCAGGGTACGGACTTCTCTTTGATGCAGGATGCTCCATGATCTTCGACAGCAAGAACAAGGGAGGGGGAATGTGGATAGGGGAGAACTCTTCCGGATATGAGACAACACTTACGATGGAAGCCGCTAATACAGTGGATTATTATTTCATCAAGGGTGCGATGCCTGAGAATGTAGTAGAAGGATACCGCTATCTTACGGGCAATGTGGCCATGATGCCACGCTATATGTTCGGCTATGTACAGTCGAAGGAACGATATGTATCTTCAGAGGATATCGTCAATACCCTGAAGGAATACCGTCGCCGCCATGTGCCTGTCGACGTTATAGTGCAGGATTGGAATTACTGGCCCCAGGGTTGGGGCTATATGAAGATGAACCGTGAGTTCTATCCTGATCCGAAAGCACTCGCCGACTCGGTGCATGCCCTGAATGGCAAGCTTATGGTCAGCATCTGGGCAAATCCGCAGTACTGCCCTGAGGAGGAGGACTTCAGAAGCAAGGGCCTTATGCTTGAGCACTCGGTCTATGACGCGTTCAGTCCGGAAGGGCGTGATCTCTATTGGAAGTATGCCGACGACGAGTTTTTCTCCAACGGCTTCGACTGCTGGTGGTGTGACAGCAGCGAGCCCCTCGACGGCGACTGGAACCAGATGCCTGAGCCGGAAAACGGACGCCCCTATTCCTGGAATGATCATGAGCGCCGATGGAGGCTCAATGATGCCATTCTTTCGGAGGCTCTCGGAGCAGAACGCGCATGTCTCTATTCTCTCAATCATGCGAAGGGTATCTACGAGCATCAGCGTGCAGCTACAGATAGGAAGCGAGTGGTCAATCTTACCCGCTCTTCATTTGCCGGGCAGCAGAGATATGCTACCGCTTCATGGAACGGTGACACCTACGCTTCATGGGATTCTTTTAAGAAACAGATCCCCGGAGGCATCAACTATTTCGCTACAGGAAGTCCTTACTGGACCACTGATATAGGTTGCTTCTTCGTCAAGAGCAGTCCGAGATGGTTTCAGAAAGGAAAATTTCCCGATGGTGTGAAGGATGACGGCTACAAGGAGTTCTATACCAGGATGTTCCAATGGGGTACATTCCTCCCGATCCTGCGAAGTCACGGCACCGAGACTCCGAGGGAGATATGGCATTTCGGCGAACCCGGCACTCCCTATTACGACGCGATCCTTGATATGATCAACCTTCGCTATTCTATGCTACCCTATCTCTACAGTATGGCGGATGCGCAGACCCGCAGCGGTTACAGCATGGCCCGTCCGCTCGCTTTCGATTTCCCGAAAGACAGAAAAGTATTCGATATCAAGGACCAGTATATGTTCGGCGACATTATGGCATGCCCGGTGACTGATCCCGGTGTTGACTCAAGAGAGGTATATCTTCCCACTGGCTCCGACTGGTATGATTTCTGGACCGGCACGAGGTATGTCGGAGGTGAAACAATCGACGCTGCCGCTCCTATCAACCGCCTCCCTCTCTTTGTAAAGGCCGGAAGCATTATTCCTACTACAGAAGTCGCTGAATACAGTGCCGCTTCCGCCGGCAAGCCGCTGACTATAGACATCTACCCCGGTAAGGATGCTACCTTCACCCTCTATGACGATGCAGGAGATACTTACGATTTCGAGAAAGGAGAGTACACACGCATAAAAATGAACTGGGACGATGCCAATGACGTACTGACCATTTCAGATGCGGAGGGAACATATCCCGAAGCACCCTCGACACGCAAGATGACGATCCGCAAAGACGGCAAATCAAAGACCATCACTTATAAAGGCAAATCCACTAAAATAAAGATATGAAAAAATCCCTATTCTCCCTCTCTCTCTTATTGGTATCGGCTTTAGCCAATGCCGAAAATCCATGCGTCCAGACCTGCTTTACCACCGACCCGGCTCCTATGGTGCACGGCGACCGCCTCTACGTCTACACTGGCCATGACGAGAATGGCGCCGATTTCTTCTGGATGCAGGAATGGCGAGTCTACTCCACAGATGATATGGTAAACTGGACAGACCACGGCTCACCGCTCGCTATAGAGGATTTTTCATGGGGCGACGACCGTGCATGGGCCCCTCAATGTGTGGAACGTAACGGAAAATTCTATTTCTATGTGCCTCTGCATTCCAAACTGACTGGAGCCATGGCAATCGGCGTAGCGGTCGGCGATTCTCCGACCGGTCCGTTTAAGGATGCGATCGGCAAACCTCTTGCCGACGGTAGCTGGGACTTCATCGACCCAACATGCTTCATCGACGATGACGGACAGGCTTATCTATACTGGGGCAACCCAACCATCTATTACGTAAAACTCAACGACGACATGATCTCGTTCGACGGTGAGGTTCAGAAACTTGTTCCTGATGCAGCAGGCTTCGGTCCGGGTAAGGAAGTGCCGGCAGAACCGGGTAAGAAATATATGAGCTCTTATACGGAAGGTCCTTGGTTTTTCAAGCGTGACGGAAAGTATTACATGCTGTACGCAGCAGGAGGTATACCCGAGCACATAGCATATTCGATGAGCGATAGCCCTACAGGACCTTGGAAGTATATGGGGCCTATAATGCCACAGAAAGACGAGACTAATTCCTTCACCAACCATTGCGGTGTAACCGACTATAAGGGTAAATCGTATTTCTTCTACCATACCGGAAATCTACCCGGAGGTGGAGGTTTCGGGCGCAGTTTCTGCGTAGAACCCTTTGAATATAATCCCGATGGAACATTCCCGACAATACTTCCTACAAAAGAAGGTGCTCCTGCAGTCGGTTATCTCGATCCATATAAAAGGGTCGAGGCCGAGACAATGGCTTGGTCGAAAGGAGTGACGACAGAGCAGAATGCCAAGGAAGGCGTATACGTCAGCGACATACACAACGATGATTTCATTAAGGTGGCCAATGTCAACTTCATGAGCGGAGGTCCCAAGACATTCGGTGCATCAGCCGCCAGCGGACTTCGCGGCGGTATGATAGAAGTGCATATGGATGCCGTAGATGGTCCCCTCGTTGCCACAGTTAATGTGCCCGCAACAGGTAGCTACGAAAACTTCGCATATGTGGAGGCTCCTGCGCAGATTGAGGTTCCCGGCGTTCACGACCTATACTTCGTATTCAAAGGGCGTAAGGGTCCGCACCTTTTCAATTTCGATTACTGGCAATTCCAATAATACTCCGTTGGCTGAAGACTCCCTGCGCAACTCAATACCGTAGATTATGAATCTTAATAAACTCAGACTGCTTCTTATATTGATGGTCCCGGGTTTTGCTGCCTATGGGCAGCACGACTGGGAAAACCCCCATGTGTTCGGAATCAATAAGTTGCCATACCACGTTACCCTTGACCTTCCTTCACAAGAGAAAGATCGAGGAGACTTAATAAGTCTCGATGGCGACTGGAGTTTCCACTGGTCGCCGGATCCGGATAGCCGTCCTGTCGGATTCGAGGCGGAAACCTACGATGTCAGTGCCTGGGATAAGATCGCGGTTCCTGGTAGCTGGCAGATGCAGAATTTCGGAAAGCCGATCTATGTAAACATTTCATATCCTTTCGCGCGCAACCGTCCGAGTGTGACTTCCGAGCCTCCTAAAGACTGGTATGCATATGATCATCGTAATCCTGTCGGTAGTTACGTGAGGGATTTCGATGTCACCTCCGATATGCTTGATAAGAATGTCACTCTTAGTTTCGAGGGTGTTAAGTCGGCAATGTATGTCTGGGTCAACGGCAAAAAGGTCGGATATAGTCAGAACTCGATGTCGCCCGCAGAGTTCGACATAACTTCTTACCTGAGGCCCGGCTCTAACAGACTTGCAGTAGAAGTCTACCGCTGGAGTGACGGTAGCTATCTTGAGGATCAGGATATGTGGCGCCTCAGCGGTATATTCCGTCCGGTAAGACTTATCTTACGTCCGGACGTGCATATCGCTGATTACAAAGTGGATGCCGATTTGAACGACGATTTCTCTGAGGCTGTCGTGAATGCTTCTGTAATTATTTGCAATACAGGTAAAAAGAAAGAAAATGGAGTGTCGGTAAGTCTTGAGATAGATGGAAAGACAATTAAAAGTCAACCTGTCGATATATTACCGGGAGACACTGTCAGTGTGGCTTTGAACTATGTCTTGCAGAATCCTGAACTATGGTCTGCGGAGACTCCCGAACTGTATCCTTATAGTCTGTCGCTCGCCGATAAGAAAGGAAATACTCTTCAGAACTATGATTGGCATCTCGGCATAAGAAAAGTGGAGACAGATGGAGAAATCTTCAAGATCAACGGTAAGAACGTAAAGCTTAGAGGAGTGAACCGTCATGACCACCATCCTCGTACAGGACGTTGGGTCGATGATGCTACGATTGAGCGTGACATTCGCCTTATGAAGCGGAATAATATCAATTTCCTGCGGACATCGCATTATCCGGACCGCCCGATTCTTTATGAACTATGCGACCGTTATGGCATATACGTCATGGATGAGGCCTGTCAGGAAAGCCATGGCTACGGATATGCCAACGAAGAAATGGGGCATGATCCCGATTGGAAAGACGCGCATGTAGACCGCGCGGTATCCCTCGTTTCAAGAGACCGTAACCATCCTTCCGTGATCATATGGAGTCTCGGCAACGAAGGGGGTGTCGGCCCCAATATTCAGGCCATGTACGACACCGTGGTTGCAATGGATCCGTCCCGATTACCTTTTTATGACTGTAATCCAATATATTCCGCGTTGTTTGATCAAGGATATCCCGATCCGGACCTTATGCGTGAGACGGCCCGAAATGTCACTGACAAACCCTATATTGCAAGAGAGTATGCACACGCCATGGGTAATTCCATGGGTCACTTAAAGGAATACTGGGATGTGATCTATTCAGATCCATCAATAGCGGGAGCCGCTATCTGGGACTGGGTGGATCAGGGAATAGCAAAACCGATCGACGGGTCTCCGCTCCGTTTTTCATCTGATATATCACTCGGAATGGATGAGTTCTGGGCATATGGCGGAGATTTCGGCGATCGTCCGAATGATGAAAACTTCTGTATCAACGGTCTGATAGGTCCTGACCGGATTCCAAATCCGCATCTCAATGAGGTAAGGCACGTTTATGCACCCATCTGGTTCATCAGGGATGGAAAAACAATCAGATTGCAGAACAATGACAGTTTCACTCCCCTTGATGCCTACGATTACTGTTATAAGCTACTAAAAGGTGGAAACGTTGCAGAGGAAGGATATCTGACTCTTGAGGGAGAGTCCTTGAGTATACCGGATTTCACACTTGATGAAGCGGGACTTTGGCTGAATGTCTATGCGTGTCTCCGCGAATCAAAGCTTTGGGCAGAGAAAGGATACGCAGTAGCTTCAGAGCAATTTGAGCTGTCGCCATATTCAAATGAGGCTAAGCAATCACCAGGAAAAGGTCCCGAAGTATTACGAAAGGATGGCAGTGTGAATGTGCTCGCCGATAGATCGGAAATTACCGTTGATCCTTCCGGGGCTCTTGCCTCATGGAAGATAGATGGAAAGGAATTGCTAATAACTCCTCTTGAGCCATATTTCTGGAAACCCGTCAATGACAATCAGGACAAAAACGGTTATTATAAAGAAAAAATGTCAGTTTGGGAGACCGAAGCGGCTAAGAGGTCGGTTAAAAGCATAATCGCGTGCGAGGAGGACGGAAAGGCAAAGATTCTCGTCAGCATGAATCTTCCGATAGGTGCGGAATATGATGTGACCTATACAATTGATAATGACGGAAGGATAAGGATAGATGCCAATTACAGACCACTTTCCGACACCATACCACTCATGCCGAAGTTCGGTATGCGTATGCGTCTTCCTAAAGACATGACGGAAATTGAATATCTCGGACGGGGACCCTGGGAAAACTATCCCGATCGAAAGAGGGGGGCATTTATCGGTCGCTATTCAATGCCTCTATCGGAATTTCAGCATGACTATATCAGACCGCAGGACAATGGAAACCGCTGCGATGTCTACTATTTCATTCTAAAACCTGCAGATGGAATCGATCTGCCTTCAGTGAAGATTGAAGCTATCGGTGATCCACTCTGTATCCGGGCATGGGACTACGGTGAGGATGATCTAAAGAAAGCCAGACATCCATACGAGCTCAAACGAGGCGACTTCGTAAATGTCAATATTGACCACAATATCCATGGAGTAGGTGGCACCGACACTTGGGGACGCCCGACACTTGACCGGTACACCATCAAGGGCGATGAGCCCCATTCCTACTCTTTCATCCTCTCCGCTGATTCCGTCAGGTAGGGATGCTCGGCCCGAGCAACCGCCCGAAGATACCATGCGAAAACTTTTTTTTTATGCAAAATAGATATTATTTTATTATTCTTACTTTTATATTCAAGCTGCTTCTTTCGGAATCAGTGATGGCAGCCGAGGCATATACTCTGTTGCCTCAAGTTGTTACTGTGTCAAAGGCATCGGAAGGAGATTTCCCTATAGTCGACGAGTCGGGGAAAACTGCCTGTATTGTCTATGCCGAGAGTGAATATCCCGGTGTGAAGCGGGCTGCGGATGATCTGGCTGCCGACATCGAAATGGTGACAGGTAAAAAGCCTGATATCAAGGAGGTTAAGAATATTTCTCAACTTTCCGACCTTTCGGAGAATTCTCTGGTTGTGATAGGGACGTTAGGAAAAAGTGCCATAGCTGATGATTTAGTCAAACTCATTGGAAGAAAGAAAACTGATCTTAAAGGAAAATGGGAAAGATTCGCCATATCGACTCTTAATGGTATTGGTAATGAGGATCAACCGATTCTTGCTATCGTAGGAAGCGATAAGCGCGGATCTATCTACGGTATATATGAGTTGTCTGAACAGTTAGGAGTATCACCATGGTATTGGATGGCAGACGCTGCACCGAAAAAGAAAGATACCGCATACGTTAAGAATGGAAACTATCTATCTGATGAGCCAAAAGTCAGATACCGTGGTATATTCATCAATGATGAGTGGCCATCATTCGGGACATGGTGCAACAATCAGTTCGGAGGAGTCAACCATAAAGCGTATGAGAAGATATTCGAGCTCCTTCTTCGTCTGAGGGCTAATTACTTCTGGCCTGCCATGTGGGATACAGCCTTCAATGAAGATGATCCCCTTTCGCCGCAGATGGCGGATGAATACGGTATAGTTATGGGCACCTCTCACCATGAGCCTATGATGCGGGCGCATAAGGAATATACCCGTCGCCGAAAGGAAGTGGGTGCATGGGACTATGCTAAGAATCCTGAAGGTATCGAGAAATTTTTCCGGGATGGACTCAAGCGTAACCGTGATTATGACAACATAATCACCATAGGTATGCGTGGGGACGGTGATGTCGCCATGGGGACGGGCAACGATGCCGAAAATATGGCCACATTAAAGAAAGTGATAGATGCTCAGAGGAGAATCATCAAGGATGTGTATGGTAAGAATCCAAAGGAAGTCCCTCAGCTTTGGGCTATATTTACGGAAGTTCAGCGGTATTATGATGCCGGTTTTACTGTGCCGGATGATGTCACGCTATTGCTTTGCGATAATAACTGGGGCTATATCCGTAGAAAGGGTAGGGAAGGGGAACGAAAGCGAAGCGGAGGTCTCGGACTTTATTACCACATCGATATGAACGGTGGCCCATGGAATGACCGCTGGGTGAACACTACAACTGTTCCTAAGCTAAGGGAACAACTCAACCTCGCATATCAAAGTGGCATAGACAGGATCTGGATCATCAATGTGGGTGACCTCAAGCCTAAGGAAATGCCCATAGACTTCATAATGCGCTATGCTTGGAATCCGGAACGTATTCAGCCAGGAGATGAAAAGGCATATCTTGAATCTTTTGCCACTTCCATATTCGGAGACGAATATGCCGAAGAGATTGCCGATCTGATAGCGTCTTACAGCAAATACAATCTATGGCGTAAACCGGAGGCTCAGTATCCCGGTATCTTCAACTACGAGGAAATGCTGAACATAAATAATCTCTGGACAAATCTTGAACTTCGTGCCGAGGCTTTGAGGAAGAGAATTCCGGCAGAACTGCAGGACGCATTCTATCAGCTGGTATATTATCCTGTAGTGGCAAGTGCAGGGGTTGCAAAAATATACAATAGTGCGTCGATAGGGGATGATGAGAATATTCAGTTGCTGATGGATAAAGATCGGAAACTTTCAGAATACTATAACGACTCAATCGCCGGAGGTAAATGGCGTGGTATGATGCTCGACAACCATATTGGATATACCCAATGGTCAATTCCGGAATCAAACCGTAGTCCCCTTGAACTCGGCCTTACATTTCGGCATAGTCTGGTTCCCCCCGCTGAATGTCTGGAAACCTTCATTCCCGCTTATGCGTATTCCAATAAGACTTCGGGAAAGGATACCGAGTGGATTTTTCTGCCAGGTCTCGGAAGAGGTGACGGATGTATGGGAGCCGGCGATGTGATGGCTGCCAGTGACATGTCGGGGTCTGGAGCGACTCTTGAATATGATATTACTGCTGATAAGGATACGTTGACCATCGCTGTTGGGATCCTACCGACTCAAGATATCCTTCCGGAACGAGGGCTGCGTCTTGGTATACGTATTGACGATGGCCCCCTTACGATACTGGATGCGAGAAAAGGACTTGTGGATACGTTCGGAGAGTACACCAAGGAAAACCTCTCTGTCTCAAAAGTACTATCACCACTTCCTGATCGAAGTAAGCTGTCATTGAGCGGTTATGTAGACGGTCGTCATCTTCCTAGAAGAGACGAGGTGTTCGATAATATTCGCTGGCTCGACTCTACTTTCAAGGTCACACCCGGAAAACATACTCTAAAGATCGTGATGGTCGACCCGGAGGTTGTGGTGGAACAGATAGTAGTCAATCCCGACAACAACCGCTACGGCTATTTCCCCAAGGGGTTCTTCAGCACAAATCGCATAATTAAAGATCTATGATCAAAACTAACCGGATTCCTTAGTAATAACATGAAATTTACGTTTAAAAATCTTACGAAATTGTTTCTTTCGTCTCTGCTCGCAATAGCTTTTCCTGCCATGATGAGCGCAGCAGGACAAACTATAGAAGGAGGTTGGGATGATTTTGGAGTGGAAAATCCAGATACCGTGATTGTGCTCAATTGTAATGAACTTGTCAATAATTCGAGTGGGCCGCTTTTCTATGCTGACTTCCGCGATAATTTCACTGTTGAGGCTGATCTGAAACTCAATACCAAGGTCACCGAGCAGGCTTTTATCTGTAAGGAAGGGCGTAACGGCGACATGGCTGGTGATCTGACTATAGGATTTGATCCGGAGGAGGAAAGGATGTTTGCCGAAATAAGGGATGAAGCCGGAAATCTTCACCGTATCAAGGCTGGTGACAAAGTGAATATGGGGGTGTGGTATAGTGTTAAGTTTAAGGCTGGGAAAGATGCAAATGGATATAATTCCAATATGACACTCTCGGTAAAGCCTGAAGGTGGCCTGTCTTCATCGGAAACGGTGAGCTACAAAGGGAATGCACTTCCTTATCACGTCGGGCGATGGATAGTAGGACATGGCTATCCCGGAGGGTTTCCGAATTCCTTACAAGTTAGAAACGGAGAAATAAAGAATCTTAAGATTTCCGGAGAAGGTCTTGAACGCGTTCCCGGGCAGAATCCAATTTTTACTGACCGATTTACGGCTGATCCGGCATGTACGGTGGTCGGCGACAGACTCTATGCATACGTCGGTGAGGATATGGCGGCACCGGGTGGCTGGTTTTCGATGCCACATTGGGTCGCCTATTCCACATCTGACATGAAGACATGGGAGTGTCATGGCTCGGTTCTCGCAGCAAAGGATTTTCCTTATGCAAATCCCTATGGCGCTTGGGCGGCACAGGTCGTGGAGAAAGATGGAAAGTTTTACTTCTATGTTACCCTCGATGATACCCGCAATGGTAAACACATGATTGATGTAGCGGTTGGCGATTCTCCACTTGGCCCGTTCCTCCCGGCGCGTAAGGATGGGACTCCGCTTATTACTGATGATATGACCACTGATTCACACCGTCTGAATGCTGACATAGATCCGACTGTCTTGATTGATGATGATGGGGCTGCATGGATTGCATGGGGAAACGGCGATTGTTATTTGTCGCGTCTGAAACCGAATATGATTGAGCTGGACGGTGAAATCCGGCATCTTGGTCTCCGCAATTATTCTGAAGGCCCCTGGCTGTTCAAACGTAATGGAATATATTACAATGTATATGCCGCTGATGCGCCTGGTGTGCAACCTGAGCAGATAGCATACTCGACAGCGAAATCAATCGAAGGTCCCTGGGCATACGGTGGATTGTTGACGGGCCCCGCCAGGCATGGATTCACTATTCATCCTTCCGTGAATGAGTTCAAAGGAAAATGGTACTTCTTCTATCATGACGGCTCCTATATGATCGATGGCCAACCTGGGGGCGACTGCCGTCGTCGTGTCTGTGTGGAGGAATTGAAGTTCAATCCGGATGGTTCCATTGTCCCAATTGCCCTTACTGAGGAAGGCCTTTCGAAGATTAATTGAAGAATCTTAATTATTTTAATTTAACTTTATATTTTTTTATTAAATAGAGTAAGATACGGATATGTGGATAAAAACAATTCTTACAGGGCTGACATCTTTTTTTGCGGTATCCCTGTATTTTTCAGGTTGCACTTCATCAAACGAGGCTCCTCCTCCGGCTCCATATGGACCGGTTCCAACTGAAAACCAGCTGAACTGGCAGGATATGGAGCAGTATGCCTTCATACATTATTCTCTCAACACGTATACCGATCAGGAATGGGGTTTCGGAAACGAGGATCCACAGCTCTTTAATCCCTCCGACCTTGATGTTAGGCAGTGGGTAAAGGTATGCAAGGATGCTGGCATGAAGGGAATTATCTTCACTGCAAAACATCATTGCGGTTTCTGCATGTGGCCCTCCGAATTTACTGAATATTCCGTAAAGAATACTCCGTGGAAAGATGGGAAAGGGGATGTAGTGAAGGAACTTGCCGAGGCATGCCGTGAAGCCGGACTTAAGTATGCACTTTATCTTTCTCCATGGGACCGTAACCATCCGGAATACGGAAATCCTGAATATGTGACATATTTCCGAAATCAGCTTCGAGAACTACTTACTAATTACGGAGATGTCTTTGAGGTGTGGTTCGACGGTGCCAACGGCGGCGACGGCTGGTACGGCGGTGCGAATGAAACCCGACAGATCGACCGCACCACTTACTATCAATGGCCCGAGACCTATAAAATGATACGAGAACTCCAACCCCAATGCCTTATCTGGAACGACGGAAGTGACCGTGGAGACCTTCGCTGGGTCGGCACTGAAGGGGGAGAGGTAGGCGCTACCAACTGGAGCCAGCTTAACAAGAACGGAGAGATAGACTGGGGAATGCTCCATTTCGGCCTCGAGGGAGGTGACTCTTGGGTGCCTGGGGAGACCAATACAAGTATTCGTCCGGGATGGTTCTATCACGCATCAGAGGACGAAAACGTGAAGAGTCTCTCAAAACTTATGGACACCTACTATAAATCGGTAGGACGTAACTCCACGTTGCTGCTAAATTTCCCCGTAATGCCTAACGGCCGTATACATCCTACGGATTCCCTTCGAGGTGCCGCTTTCGCCCGTATGGTGAATGAAGTGTTTAAGGAAGACCTGGCGAAGAACGCCCGTGCCATCGCTTCCTCTGTGAGAGGGAAAGGAAAGAAATATGCAGCCGACAAGGTTATAGATGGTGAAAAAGATACTTATTGGGCTACTGAGGACAGTGTCTTTACAGGTTCGGTGACATTGGCGTTCGAAACCCCGGTTACATTCGACCGCTTCCTTGCAGAGGAATATATCCCGCTTGGCCAAAGAGTGAGGGAATGGAAGCTGGAAGCCTATAAGGATGGCAGCTGGCAGGAAATAAAGGATGCGCTTACTGACGACGGAAAGCTGACGACTATAGGCCATCGAAGGATTGTATGTTTCCCGACTGTTACTGCCGACAGTGTTCGTTTTACCGTGACTGACAGCAAGGCTTGTCCCGTAATATCACGACTCTCGATGTTCAATGCTCCGGAACTTACCGCCGATATTCCGGATTCAGGTGAAAAACGCTCTTCCTCACTTCGTATTTTCTATATGACTCCTAAGTCAATGGCTGTGGATCTCGGTAAGACCAAGAAAGTAACGGGCATTCGTTATCTGCCTCCATCGCTCAGAAGCGATGGGACAGCGACGCATTATTCTGTATATGCTACTACAGACTGGCAGAACTGGAAGAAAATGGCTTCCGGTGAATTCTCGAATATCGTCAATAACCCCATCTGGCAGACCGTAAATTTCGATCCGGTAGAAGCATCCGTCCTCCGTTTTGAGGCAGATGGACTTTCCGGTGGAGAACATATGGCCTACTCCGATTTCGAAGTGCTATATGAATGATGAATAAACGTCGTGGCTTATAATCAAGTGCGCATATGAAGACTTAGATGTTTCCATGTGCACACTTTTTTATTACTTATAGGT
>JAIECF010000069.1 GCA_029068655.1 Muribaculaceae bacterium
CAAGTGGAAATCATAGGAGATTGTATATTTGCTCTTTTCCTCTAAAGGAACATCATTTATAAACGAAAATCCTGCCTTGTTTATCTCAAGCAGCATGTCCACTTCATCAGCCGGGACATGATCTATATAGAACTGATAACCCTTGCTTTTAACAGCGTCAGCCGACATTCCACAAAGAAAAAGGGGATTGGGCGACACATACAGGAAGTTCTTGCGGAAATAGTCGATTATATAGACACTCTGATAAGTGGTATTTGCGAATGCATCGGCTGTACGCACGAAATTTTCGACAAGCCCATAATCGGGTTTGCCATGCACAGCGTTTCCGGAATAGAAAAAGTCATTTACTCTTTTATCACTCATAGTGCGTAAAAATGAGGTACGTTTTACAAAATTACGCATGAATAAGGGAAAATAGTATCGCCTTCTCTGAGAAATTGTTTCTGAGAAGGCGAATTATAAACTTGGATTTATATTTTGAGGGGAATTACTGCTTCAACAATACCTTTTTGATGCGGCAAAGCGTAATCGGATCTATCTGGAGATACTCTGCTATCTCTTTCTGAGGTACGTCCTGCTCAATCTGCGGATGCTCATGGATGAGATCAAGGTATCGTTCTCTTGCGGTCTTTGAATACAGGCTACAGTGACGATTGAGCAAAGAACTATAAGCTCTATCCATCCTAATTCGCCCTCGCTGACATGCTTGAAAGAGATGAAGTTGACAAGAAGGGGCAGCCGAAGCCCGAAGTTGACAAGACGATAGAGCTTTTCGGTGAAACTGTATGAAGGGGCGTGAACATTGTCATTGATAAGAGCGTTCTTTGTTAAACACACTTAAACTTCCGCTATACTATGAAAAAGACAATTATTCTTATCACCCTACTTTTCGCATCGATAGCCGCTCAAGCTGACGTCAAGGAAAGCCTGATGACATTGCTGCGCAACCACGCAAAGACGCACCAGACTACCTCGGCAATGCGTCCAGAACCAATACAATTGAGTGAGAGGAAGCAGGACTCAATAGTCGGATCCGTCATAAAACTATATTCAAGTGGCAAGATATCTGCCGACAGCGTCGTATCGCTCGCCCTATATCATAAAGCCGGAAGTCCGGAAATAGCTGAGCGATGCCTGAAGGCTACCGTATCAGATAATAATCTTCGTGGTATCACTGAACTTGGCGCACTTTACACACTTACTCCGCAGTTTAGCGGAAAAACATCCGAAGGCCTGAAACTTCTTCAGACTGCCGCAAACGCAGGTTACAAGGACGCAAATGTATACCTTGGAGTTTATTACTACAACCATAACGATTTCAAGAAAGCCAAAGTATATTTAGAGAAATGCAATCCCTTGAATTCCGGGATAGGCAATACTGCGTTAGGAGGCATTTATATCCAAGGCAAGGGCGTGAAGACCGACATTCCCAAGGCGAGGGAGTATTTCCATCAGGCGGCATTGCAGGGATATCCACGCGGGACAAGCCTTTACGGCCATAATCTACGTGCGAGCGGAGGCGGCCAGATTAATTATCCCGAAGCTTTCTTCTGGCTATACATAGCAGGAGATCTTGGCGATGATACAGCCCGCGCCACTCTCGGACGTCAATTGACGGGTGAAAGCTTCGGAGAAGGCGAAGCTGCTGAGGACGGCGAACTTGCTCTTTACTGGATATCTACCGTCAACAGCATGCAGAAAATAAAGAATGACCCGATATACAAAGATGGCTTCCTGACCGGATTAAAAGCGAAAGCAGCAGCGGCCGAGAAAGGCGATGACTGGGCACGATTCTATCTCGGAAGCATGAACTTCAACGGAGATTACCTCAATCAGAATTATACACAGGCATTGAAATACTACGAACCTATTGCCCGCAACGGCAAACTTCCAGACACTCTACTCGCCCTTGTCAATTCAAGACTCTCCTATATGTACAAGAAAGGGAAGGGCACAAAGGCAGATGCTGAGAAAGCGATGCGATATGCCAAAGCCGCCGCGAATTACGGAAGCATCGGTGGCTACAAAATAGCTGAGCACATAGATTGATTTTCAACTATCACCTTAATTATATTCACACTAAAAGACACACACTATGAAAAAGATTTTAAGACTCCTCCCTTTACTGCTCATCGCTGTCATGGGAATATCGCTGTCAAGCTGTAGCGATAACGACGAACCCGTATCATCACGTGAGCTTCCGTCCATTGCAAAAGACTTCATCATCGTTAACTATCCCTCCGCTTCCATAGTCTCCGTCGAGAAGGATAAGTCCGAATACGATGTAGTTCTATCCGATGGAACAAAGATCGAATTTAACAAGAACGGAGATTGGCTTGAAGTAGAGGCTGCCCCTACGAAGTCTATTCCTACAGGCTTCTATCCTTACAAGATCGACACTTATCTTCAAGAGAATTTTCAGGGATTAGGGATAACTGAAATAACTAGAGTAGATCGGGGATACGACGTAGAAATATCAACCGGTACAGAACTTCTTTTTGCCCATGACGGATCATTCATAATGATTGGGGTAGACCGCCGGCAATAAAGGCAGAATAATCTCCTCAAAAGTCTTCGCTCATGCGAAGACTTTTTTGTATAGACTTGCCTCTTACACATGCCTTATCCAAGGGAAATAAGGGAGATTTTAAGCTATAATTAGAAAAACTAACAAAAAAATCGCTTCATGAATAAAATTTATCTAATACAATATTTGACGGAGTGAAAATTTTCACTAATTTTGCAGTCTGAAAACAAAATACATATTAGAGATATGACAAAAGCAGAAATCGCAAACGAAATTGCCAAGAAGACCGGCATCGACAAGTCGACCACAATAGAAGTCATCGAGCAGTTCATGACTGTCGTAAAGGACAGCCTTGCTCATGGTGAAAACGTTTATCTCCGTGGCTTCGGCTCCTTCATCATCAAGGAGAGGGCTGAAAAGACTGCACGCAACATCACTAAGAACACAGCAGTAATCATTCCTGCCCACAACATCCCGGCGTTCAAGCCAGCTCCTGTCTTCAAAGAGGCCGTAGCTAAAGGATGAATATCCTTGGCTGAAAAACATTACCCCCACAGCGACAAAGTCTCTGCGGGGGTATTTTTTTAATAAAGATTCTTTCTCCTTACGGCCTTACCTTCACCAGCATGATCTTAGAATCTGCCTTGGCAATGACGCTATGGGCAACGTCTGCACCCATAAGAAGGAATTCACCTGCCTTGATTACATGCGGACGATCGATCATCGTAAACTCTATCTCGCCAGCTATGACATTCACCATAACTTCAGCCGGGGCAGTATGGACATCAAGCTTCTGTCCGGCCTTCAGACCTACAAGCACTACTCCACCATTGCCGTTAGAGAAAATATTTCTGAACTGAGGGCGGTCTTCAGCGGTCTGAATCTGATCGGCGAGAACATGAACCTCACCGAATTTGAATTCTGTTTCCAACATAGTATTAAATATTTTATAATTAAGATCTACAGCAGATGCCAATGCCTCTGCTTTATAAATAAAACGCTCCGTCGGCGAATATGTTCATCATTTATTCATGCAGATCATCAGTTCAGACAATGGACGCTTTGGCACATGGTGAACTCCGTCAGGCGTACGGAAATACTTGAAATCATCGTCCTTATCGCCACTCATGTCCTCAAGCTTAACCTCTTCCGCAGGATGACCGAGTGCCAGGACATAGCGCGGCTGAAATCGAGGTTCAAGTTTCAATATCTCCGACAGCAACGGGGAATTGAAGGCCTTTATAATACATCCGCCAAGTCCGAGAGTCTTCATTCCTAAGGAAATCGCCTCCAACTGAAGCCCATCGTCACAGAGACAGTCCTTACCATAATATGTATCAAGACATTGAATTATATAGGCTGCCGGCCTTTCTCCGGCAACAGGACCATCCCAATCCTTGAAGTATCCGGCCCATTTAAGGGTAGGAAAAACCTGCTTACGCATTTCCATATCGTTGATCAAGACATATCGCAACGGCTGGGCATTGCGTCCGGAGTGGCAATAGCGCGAAAGTTCCACAAGTTTTTCGAGTGTCTCCATAGATACGGAATAGTCTTCTCTGAATCTCCTGACAGTACGGTCGGAAATCAAAAGCTGCCTAAGGCTCTCAAAATCAATATTCATAGATTGTATTGTTGTGTTGTTGAGTAATGGTGTGCGGGTAAAAAAGTACGGAGCCGATGCATTCGACTCCGCGCACCCTATATTATAGGAACAAAAATCTGAGAAAATTTCTCAGTCTTAATCATGATATTTTCAATCGTCATACCTCAGGAACTTTCCCTTTTCGCTAAACTTTACGTCAACGCCATTGGAAAGTTCCACATTATAACCATAGGCATTCTTTTCAATTCCCGTCACTTTGGCTTTACTCTGATTATTATCAATAAATGTCGCGATCGGCGAGGGTATCAGTCCGGAGGGCACCGACTTAGTACTACCCACTTCAACATCCTTCCAATTGCCGTGCTTATCAAAGGAAATCTCCGAGCCATCGGTAAGAATCACTTCATACTTGCGTATCTTTCCGAACTCCTTGCCTATCTTAATATGGCTTACATCAGACTTGAAATTTCGGCTGAGCACAGTTTTAGCTGCATCGGGAAGAACATCCACATCGTGGGAATAGTTATCTCTGGCTGATGCAGTCATTACTCCAAAGAGGACTGCAAGGATAAGCATAAGTTTTTTCATAGTATCAAAGTATTCAAGTGTGTGTGTGTTAATCATTATTATCTACACTTAAAATGTCTCAACACTATGAAATGTTTACACTTAACAAAAATGTAACCTACATGCAACAAAGGATCAATATCTGTGCTATTATGACTCGAGTAAACATAGTGAGCGGATAGACGGTAGCATAAGCCTCTGCCGGACTATCGTTTCCTTTAGCCTGTTCGCTTGAATATGTAAGCGCCATCGGATTGGCCATAGCGCCGCATATCATGCCACACGTGGACAAGAAATCAAGATGCCATATACGCATAGCCAGCACACTCATAGCTATCGAAGGGACAACCGTGATCAGGAAACCGAGTCCAATCCATTCGAGTCCATCCGCACGCATTATCGTATCTACGAATCCGGCACCAGCACTTAGACCAAGGCACGCGAGAAAGAGAGAAAGTCCGATACCACGAAGCATTAAATTAGCCGAACGAGTAGTATATGTCACAATATGCAAATCCGGTCCGAACCTACCGATCAATATTCCTACGATTATGGGCCCACCGGCAAGACCAAGCTTGATCGGAGAAGACATTCCTGGAATCATGATCGGAACAGATCCGACAAGCAGACCGAGCAGCAGACCTATGAATATTGCAGCCAGATTTGGTTCCTTAAGGTCCGTCTTAACATTGCCGAGCACTTTGGCCACGGCTTCAACCGCAACAGCCTCTCCTACCACAGTGAGACGGTCACCGAGCTGAAGCGTAAGATTAGGAGATGCCAGTAATTTGACACCTGCGCGCACCACACGCGTAATGTTGATGCCATAGCTGTTGCGAAGCTTCAGGGAGCCAAGCTTCTTGCCATTGATTTCCGGACGCGACACTACAAGATGTCTTGATATAAGAGTCGAGTCTATGGAGTTCCAGTCTATATCTTCCTTATTCCAGTCATAGGCTTCCTCCTCTCCGAAGAGCATCGCGAGTTTAGGTGCAGCTCCGTTGCCGCTGACAAGCAACAGGCGGTCGCCCTTTGCGAGCACAGTCTCTGAATTGGGTATGCCGACCTTTCCGTCACGCCATATTCTTGAAATAACGAACTTAATAGGTGTCAGCTCTGCCACCTCCTTGACTGTCTTTCCACAGATCCCAGGGTTAGACACTCCGAACTCTCCCACATAGGTGTGATTAGCGTCTTCATGTTTATGTTCCATCATATCGGATGGCCGAGTCCAAAGTTTTCTGACAAGCGCCAAAGCAATTATCACACCTACAACACCTAGAGGATACGTCACAGCACAGCTTAAGGCGGCCGTGTCTACAGGCAACCCCATCTGCTGAAGCGTCTGCTGTGCGGCTCCTAAGGCAGGGGTATTCGTTGTAGCCCCACTGAGAATACCTACCATATCGGGTATTCCAACACCTAAACCATAGGCTAAGCCGACGGCCATTATCGTACCCATTGCTATGACACCGAGGCACAGCAGATTCAATTTCACACCCCCTTGCGAAAGGAACTGAAGAATCCCGGACCGACTTTAAGACCGAGTTCATAGACAAAAAGAGCCAGGCCAAAACTCTGGGCAAAATCAAGCATCTGAGGATCTATCGAAAGACCTATGTGTCCTGCAAGAATACCGATAAAGAATACGAAAGTCACGCCCAGACTGACACCCATCACCCGAAGTTTGCCCAATCCGAGACCTACAGCAATTATTATGGAAATCACTATTACCGCCTGCAAAGCGGTATGGTTCGTCAGTATTTCCTGTAGCCAATCCATGATTAAGAAGCGTATATGCGGATGCAAAGTTACATAAAAAATCGATACATCCGACTAATATATGTGACTTAATCGAAAAAAACACCAGGAATGCTACTCATCGAGGTCCGGAGCGATCCTTCGAGACAGAACGGCAAATACTGAAACCAGCACCGCAAGAACAATGAAAGCTATAGCTGTGGAATGAAGGATATCTCCAATACCTACGAGGGGCGACACCGCAGCGCCCACCACATATCCGGCGATGCCAAGTATAGAAGACGCCTCTCCGGCATCTGAACGCCCCTCATTCATAGCAAGTGTATTGGTAGTAGAAAAAATCAGTCCCAAACCAAACATCATTATTATCGCAAAGGTCTCAAATATCCATATATTATGAATACTCCAGAGAGCGAATGCCTCTCCGGCAACTCCGGCTAAAAGTACAAGACATCCGATAGAAGCAGCTTTCTTCAATGGATGAAATTTCAATGCAATCATGGAACCTGCAGCCACAAAGAGAGCGTTGAAGCCTATCACCAGCCCATAGGCGGTCTGCGAAAGTCCATAGTATTTCTGAAGTATGAACGGAGTTGCCGATATATAGGCAAACAGCATTCCGAGAGCGAGACCCTTGAAAGATACATGCACCATGAAATTTGAGTTTAAAAGAAGAGTTTTATAACCCTTGATCGCACTCCACCATTTACCATTTGCTCTGTATTCAGGCGCCAATGATTCTTTCATTCCCTTTCCGAGGACAAGAACTAAGACGGCGAAAACAGTGAGCAGAATAAAAACACCCTTCCAGCCAAAATGGTCGGAAGTGATACCACCAATAACAGGAGCGGATGCCGGCGCTATGCCGTTGATACCACCTATTACCGCCATAAGCTTAGCCAGGTTTCTACCTGAATAAATATCCGCAGGGATTGTACGGGCAAGGAAATATCCTCCGGATGCCCCGATACCCTGGAAAAACCTACAGGTATTGAAAACGTGTATGCTCGTTGAGAACAGACTTGCCACAGCAGCCAGAATGAACAGCAACAGTGAGCCAAAAAGAACCGGGAGCCGCCCATACCTGTCGCTGACAGGTCCAAGAACGAGCTGGCCAAAAGCCAGTCCTATCATACCAGTAGTCAGTCCCATCTGTGCTAGCGGGACGGAACATCCGAAAAAGCGGCACATCGAGGGGAGAGACGGAGTATACATGTCGTTGACAAACGATCCCAATGCACTGATAAGAACAAGATAAATGACCAGAAATATATAATAATGCTTATCAGTAGAGAGTTTCTCGGTCATGGCAGACTCTCTCGAGAATTGAGATGTCTCAGAGGAAGCCGAAGTTGTAGAAGTGCTTGAAGAAGTAGATGTTTTCATAGTATAAAGACATTTTTATTAAAAATATAACATCTTGGATCGCTATAAGGTTTTGATACAGAAAGGACCGAACTCAACAGAATCCGGTCCTTTAGACTTAGCGAAATAGTTGCTTAATTTATCTTACAATCACCTTTTCACTCGATGTGGTGCCATCGCTGAATACCGAGACTTTTACCGAAACCCCGCAAACAGGATTCTTTATCTCACGTCCCTGAAGGTCGTACCATTTCACCGATACTGGAGTCTTACCGTCTCCAATAGAATTCACACTGTCTGGATCACCCCAGTAAGCCATCTCGCTGTATACATCCTCACCATTTTCGTTGACGTATATACTTCTGATACCCACATATTCCACTTCACCATCATAGTAGAGATATACAGTATGATCTCTCGGATCGTCGGAAGCTACCCAGAAGTCCATCCAGTCATCATACATATAAGGAATACGAGATGTATTTTCGACATTCCAGTCCTTATCTTCAATATCGAAATACTGAAGTTCGCCATTAACGTAAATCTCATAGTAAAGATTTTCTACGTTCAGGATTTCGCCATTGACATCTGTATTAGGAAGCATGAACCAGACACTCGAATCCCAGTCGTCTTCATAGTATTCCAGACCATACGGAGCGGAGGGAGCTGCTTCAGGATCACGATTCTGCATACCGATCTTTACGTTCTCATAAAAATATAGAGGGAAGAGCTTGTCGGGGGTGGAGTTGATCACATATCCTCTCTCAAGAGTAAGGCTTCCGGTTTCTGCATCATAGTTGAACACAGAGCTATCAGCCAATGAGGCAACACGCGTCACCTTACCATCCTCATCCACCTCATCGGAAAAATCAGCGCCACAGAAATAACTGTAATAATATATCTCCATATCAGCACCAAGATACTGTCCTGAAGGGAATGTCACCTTACCGTCCGCTATCTTACCTTTAACCCATGAATCAGGAAGCGACCTGTCCATACCGTTGATATAGAAGTCTTCTCCCTCGATGGCAACCTGAACGAAAGAATTCATATCTCCGTCGTTAAGTACCCAGTTGACCACTTCAATTCCCTCCGGAATAGAGACTGGCACGCCATTGGCAGGCACCATGCTCACATTGCGGTCGCCGAAGCCTTTCCACAACCATACATCATTACCCTGAATGTCTTCATTGAGCGTATGAACACACACACCAAGAATCATGTCGGGATCAGCAGAAGTCAGCGAACCGTCTTCGCCCACATTCAGAACATACCGACAATCGTCGTTGACAACAAAAGAACCTATATTATTCTCGTCGACCACTAATTCCATGGGAGCGAGATAGACTATCAGCTCTTCATCGTAGTCATAATCATATTCAACATAAAGAGCTTGTACTCCTTCCATGACCAGAGTGTTTCCTTCCTTCTGAAAGCGAGTCCAAGTATTGACCGGATATTCCGAAGCCATATGGCTAAGATACACGAAACCGTCCTCTCCATCCACCCGCTGCACGACGGAGCCTCTTATTATACTATGTGTTGCGTCAAATGCAACAGTGACAAAACCATCACATGTACGGTCAAGCCAAGACAGTTCCCCTTCGGGCTGATCGTAGATTACCTCGTCATTGACCTGCGGAGCCCTCATACCGATGTGGGGAGCATAGCTAATAGAAGAGGCTAACATGGAGGCAATGGGTAAAATGCCCATCGCAATCGCTGTAAAAACTCTATTCATAAATATATTTATTTATAAAAACATTATTAAGACTGCAAATTTAAGGAAAAAATACCTAAAAGACAATTTTTAAAGACGAAACCTGCTCAATTCTAATCATGATATGAAATGCTTGCATATCGATTTGCTCGTTCGGCTTTTTTTTTATATCTTTGAAAAATATTACGGACTATGTCCGCTCTCACTACCTAATATCACCTAAAACTAACCCGACATTCAGACAATAATGAAAAAGAACATTATCCGATTGCTCATGCTCGGCAGTCTTACAGTTCTGATTCCCATAAACGCCAACTGCAAGACACAATATGATTTCTCCAAGCTGAAGATGGAAAATCTCGGCCGAGGAGTTGTAGCTATAAGGGAGAATCCTGAGAAAGTCAACATATCATGGCGCTACCTTGAAGGGGATCCGGAAGCACAGGCTTTCGATATATACCGAGATGGTAAGAAGATAACCAAGACACCCATCACTGATGTCACATTCTTCACAGATTCCTACAATTCGGAAGCGTCCACCATTTATGAGGTGCGTCCTACAACAGGGTCTGTCTCAGGCTTCTTCACCCTGCCGGCTCATTCTCCACAAGGCTATATCGACATTCCCCTCGATACTCCCGAGCTTGGTGTAGACATTTGGGGAAAGGAGTACTTTTATTCGGCCAACGACGCATCGGTCGGTGACGTAGACGGTGATGGAGAATACGAAATAATACTAAAATGGGATCCTACAAACTCACATGATAATGCCCACGACGGCTTCACCGGACCTGTTTTTCTGGACTGCTACAAACTTGACGGCACAAAACTTTGGAGGATCAACCTTGGCGATAACATAAGGGCCGGAGCCCATTACACTCAGTTTATGGTGTATGATCTTGATGGTGACGGATGCGCTGAAGTGGTATGCAAGACAGCCGACGGCACTATTGACGGGAGCAACCGACTTATAGGAGACCATAAAGCTGACTGGCGCAACATGAAAGGGCGTGTCATCGCCGGCCCGGAATACCTCACCGTATTCAATGGAAAGACCGGAGAAGCGATGAGCACTGTCGACTATCAACCGGCAAGAGGAGAGCTGAAAGACTGGGGAGACGGATATGCCAACCGCAGTGAGCGCTATTTAGCCGCCATAGCATATCTTGACGGAATTCACCCGTCGGTCGTGATGTGTCGCGGATATTATGCTAAAAGCGCGCTTGCCGCATATGATTGGGATGGGAATGAGCTGAAACTACGCTGGCTTTTCGACTCAAGCATCCCCGGCAATGAAGCATATGGCGGACAAGGTAACCACAATCTGAGGATTGCCGACGTCGACGGGGACGGATGCGACGAGATCATATACGGACAAATGACAATTGACCATGACGGTACGGGGCTTTATTCAACCGGCATGTATCATGGCGATGCCATACATCTAATTTCCGACATCGATAATGAGAAGTATTACGTCTGGGGATGCCATGAGAATAAAAAAGACGGCACTTCACTGCGCGATGCCGCCACAGGAGAAGTAATTCTGCTTTATCCGAGCGATAAAGATATAGGGCGTTGCATGGCGGGGGATATAGACCCCAATCACAAGGGTGTAGAATTATGGTCGCCAAGCAGCGGAGGAGTACGATCGTTCAAAGGAGAACTTATCACTCCACAAAAAGAATTTCTGGATGAGACTCATGCCGGCATTCCTGTAAACTTCTGTGTGCTTTGGGATGGGGATCTCTTGACGGAACTCCTTGACGGCGATACGAAATCACTTTCAATCAGTAAATACAACTGGGAAAACGGAGGAATCGACGTCATAAAGGAATTCGAGGGTGCAGCGTCAAACAACTGGACAAAAGCCAATCCATGCCTGCAGGCAGACATTATCGGCGACTGGAGAGAGGAAGTGATCGTGAGAACTCCAGACAATAAATCGCTACGCATATACGTGACCGATTATCCTACCGAATACCGCTTTCATACTTTCATGGAGGATCCGGTATATCGTGTTAGCGTAGCCAACCAGAACGTAGCCTATAATCAACCGGCTGAACCAGGCTTCTATTTCGGGCCTGATCTGAAGGGAAGAAAATTCAGAGGTACACTCGTCAAATAAGATAGATCAAGAACTACACAACAACATATCATGAGAACTAAACAATTAATGATATTGGGACTATTGGTGATAACTGCCTGTGGCAAAAGCGACACCAACTCTTCTGAAAAGGAGATCAACGACTCCACCACCCCACTCCACCTTCTGCAACCCGATTATAAGACACCCTACGGACAGCTGGATCCAGACTCTGTAAAGAGAGACATTGATCGTGTATTCGACTACATAGAAAGCGTGACACCGGCTAAGATGACCGATGGAAAGGTGAACCAAGGCACCTATCGCATGACGAGCTATGAATGGGCGGTGATGTATGATGCCCTACTTGATGCGGCAAAAATAACAGGCGACAAAAAATACGCGGAATATGTCAGCGACCGTATCCGTTTCCTTGCAGAAGAGGCTGACAAAGCTGACGACGTCTCTGAAGACGGGCAACTTCGCCAGGTCAAGGATCCACGTACACTCGATGACGCAGGAGCCATGGCTGGAGCATGGATGAGAGCCGCGATGGCAGACACCACACTTCACATTTCTCCTTACATCGAAAAGTATTGGGCTGTAGTGGAGCAATCTCCAGTACATCTCGCAGACGGCACTATAGCTCGCAACCGTCCTCACTACAATGCTATATGGCTCGACGATATGTTTATGGCTCTCCCTTCCATGGCCGTAAGAAGCAAATACAAAGATCATCCCGAACAACTTGACGAGGCTGCCCGTATAGCCTCAGGTTTCATCAAGAGAATGTGGATGCCCGAGAAGCAGATCTTCCGTCATGGATATCTCGAAGACGCTACCCATCAGCCGTCGATGGCATGGGGAAGAGCCAACGGATGGGCCATCCTGACTCTCTGCCAATTGCTCGACTATCTACCTGAAGGCCATCCTAAACGAGCTGAAATCCTCGATATCTACCGCAAGCATGCGGCAGGTCTGGCAGAGCTTCAGGGTATCGACGGCTTCTGGCACCAGCTCCTTGACCGACCCGAAACATATGAAGAAACTTCCGCAACCGCAATATTCGCCTACGCCTTAGCACATGGCGTCAACGAAGGATGGCTGGAAGCCTCTACTTACGGACCGGTGGCCCAGCTGGCCTGGGAGGCTGTATCGTCAAAGATAAATCCTAAAGGGGAAGTGGAAGGCGTATGTGTTGGCACCGGTATGGGATTTGATCCTGCTTATTATGCATATCGTCCTGTTAGCGTAAAGGCCGCGCATGGTTACGGACCAGCCATCTGGGCAGGTGCTGAAGTCTATCGTATGCTGAAGGACAACCATCCATACGTCAATGACAGTGCCATCCACTATTACGATGTAGATCCTGGGGCGACAATGCCGCTTTTCAGTCTTGACGAGAATGGGAAGGCAATTGAAATACGACACTAACTTATATCCTTAGGTAAAAATTCTTATTTATTATATAATGAAAAAATATTTAATTGCAGTTGCAGCCTGCACGACTGCCATCAGCGCCATGGCTCAGACAGACGCTTACATCAAGCTACGCGACGAGAAAAAGACACATCCGCGAATCGAGAGCATCACATTCCCCGGCGACGCCAATACGCGCCATATGTATGATGCAATATACGGACATGGCGCGGTAATTGAAAATCCATGGGTCGCATACCGAGTCTACATGGATAATCGCCAGAGCCTTGACCTCTATGTAAAGCAGACACCACAGCTCGAACTCGACGTGACAGGTTTCTACACAACTCCCGAACAACTGAAGGAAGGCTACGGAATTGATGTTCTCTGGGCCGGCAAGTCAATAGCAGCGGGCTCATTCCGCGGTCTTCAAGATGGTATCCCGGTCACTATAGATACAGTAGCATCACGTACACAGAGAATTATCGACAATCATACGATCCAGGTAATCGACAAAGACTGGATATACAACGGACACCCGATCCAGATGACCCAGACATATTCGGTACTTCCCAACAGCCGGGACCTTTTCGTAGAGGTAAAACTTGACGGATATCTTCCGGAAGAAATATTCTGCACGGGAATCCAGAAATTGGAGACTGACAATCAGGGATTCATAAACGCCGAGGGACGCGCCGCCTCCTGGGGCAGCAACGTGCCTGACAAAAACCATCCGGAGACCATCGAGCAGGTAGGACTTGGAATTATAGTCGATCCTGCTAATGTAGTGGCAACCGAAGAAAGCGACCTCAACTATCTCGTAAAGGTACGTCCTGACAAGGATGGTATAATACGCTACCGCGTCATAGCGTGCGGTGACCGTGAAAAAAACGGTTTTGACAACTATAACGACTGGTCGAAATATATAAAGTCATTAAAAAATTTAGATTGAGTCATGCTAATCAAAAGACAGTTTCTTTCTTTCATAATCATTGGATCGGCATCTCTCGGTGTTGCTTCTCAGGAAACCATCAACTTTAATTTCGACTGGAAATTCGCACCCGGAGAGAATCCTGAAGCCTATAATGTATTGTTTGACGAAACAGGGTGGCAGACCGTCGACCTTCCTCATGATTTCCAGATCGGGCAGCCTTGGGTTGCTCCTGAGGCGGGTGACACAGGCGACAAGTCAAACCTTATGGCCAACATAGCCAGTAAGCTAAGCTCCAGGGGATTCAAGGAGATGGGTGAAGGATGGTATCGAAAGACTTTCACTCCGGATCCTTCATGGGAGGGAAAACGAGTGCTCATTGATTTCGAGGGCATCATGCTTGTCGGTGATGTTTATCTGAACGGGGAACTAATCGGGGGCACAGACTATGGTTATCTCGGCTTCGAGTCTGATATATCAAAGAAACTTAAATACGGCGAGCCAAATGTGATAGCGGTCAAGGCGGACACTGGAAAGCCGGAAAACTCCCGATGGTACACGGGTGGCGGTCTCTACCGCGATGTGAGCCTTAAGATAGGAGATCCGGATCAGTATTTCACGCGTAATGCGCTCTATATAACTACTCCGCAAGTCTCACCCGAAAAGTCGACTATACTGGTGGGCGGCGAACTCGCCAACTATATCAAGACTGACAGTGTTACTGTGGGAATAGATATTCTCGATAAGGCTGGAAATACTGTCTATTCAAAGACACAGAAACACTGGAAGCATCCTCGTCAGCACATCAGAGAGTTTACTTTAGACAGCATCTTACTCGAAAACGTCACGCTCTGGGATACTGAAAATCCCTATCTTTATACCCTCAGGGCAACCCTTTACCGTCCGGACGGTAGCGTAGCCGACATCGCTGACGAACGATTCGGTATCCGCAGTGTGGAATTCTCACCGGAATTCGGTATGAAACTAAACGGCAAGAAAGTACTGCTTAAAGGAATAGCCAATCACCACACACTAGGGGCGCTCGGCGCCGCGGCTTATCCGGCGGCGATGGAGAAACGTATAAAAATGCTTAAGGATTTCGGATTCAACCATATCAGGTCTTCCCACAATCCTTACAGCGAGTCTTTTCTGGATCTATGCGACGAATATGGCATTCTTGTAGTCGATGAGCTCTATGACAAGTGGACCCAGCAGTATTCCGGAGGACGCACTCCGTGGGAAACACGGTGGCAGCACGACGTGCCCGAATGGGTAAAGAGAGACCGTAACCATCCGAGTGTCGTATTCTGGAGTCTCGGCAACGAACTGCAGCTTATACCGGATCTACCCTACAACGACTGGGGAGTGACTCCCTATAAACTTCAGAAACAGCTTCTACAGAGATATGACAGTACGCGCCTCGTCACCGTAGCAATGCATCCACGCGGACGCAATGAGCATACGGATTCGCTCCCAGCACACTTGGTGGAGCATACAGATATCGCAGCATACAATTACAGATACATGTATTTTCCCGGTGATTCGAAACGCTATCCCTGGATGATGTTCTATCAGAGCGAAGCCAACACGAGCAATATGGGGCCGAACTTCTTCGAGATGGATCTCGATAAAGTGATAGGACTTGCCTACTGGGGTATGATAGACTATCTGGGAGAATCGCAAGGATGGCCGGAAAAAGGATGGACTCAAGGTGTCTTTGACATCTCGCTCGAGCCTAAACCAATGGCATACTTTCTTAAATCTTTCTTCAAGCCGGAGGAGCCACTGGTGTATATCGCACCTTTTGAAACGACAGAGACTACTCAATGGAATGGAGTTACAATGGGGGGAAGGCGCTTTACCGACAGCTGGAACTTCACTCCGGGCTCGGAAGTAAAACTCTATACTTATACCAACGCTGATGAAGTGGAGCTCAAAGTCAATGGGAAAAGCATAGGCCGTAAACGCAACGATGTATCGGATCCTAAAGCGCGCAACCGCATTCTTTGGGAAGGAGTGCCATATGCCAAGGGAAAGGTTGAGGCCATCGCTTACAAAAACGGAAAGGAAGTGGCGCGTCACAACCTTTCTACCTACGGCAATGCCGGAAAACTTTATCTGAGTCCAGATAATGCAGAATGGAGCGCCGACGGCAACGATCTGCAACACGTGAAGATTACAGCTGTCGACGGAAAAGGATTGACCGACAAATCCGCCTCTGACCTGCTTACCTTCGATGTTGAGGGTCCCGCAAAGATCGTAGGCGTGATCAACGGCAACCTGAGCAGCGACGAACCAATGACAGGAAACCGGAGAAGCCTGCACAACGGCACGGCTACAGTCATTCTGCGGAGCACCCGTGAAGCAGGTACGGTGACACTAACAGTTAAATCAGATAGACTTCCTTCTAAAAAGATCACCCTTCAGACCAGATAATTTTTTATCGACATGAATTTAAAGGTTCCTCCCAAGTTTATTATGGAGGGACCTTTCTTTTTTACTATCATCCTGTCCGGGCGGACCGGATTTAACAAATCTGTAATAAAACTTTAATATTATTCTATTGCGACAATAGATAAAAGTGAGTAATTTTGCTTTCCAAAACTGCCTAAGCTAATGAAAAGACTTAATATAATATTTACCATTATTCTGATGCTGACTATGACATTGTCGGCTTCAGCAGACAGTAAATCCAACAAACAGTCTCTCATCGACAAATACTCCAAACAGCTCAAGACAACCACCTCTGCCCGAGACAGCGTCAGGATACTTTATTATATTTTCGACCTTTCAGACAGGAGAGGACAGATAAAATACGCCTGGGACATCTATTACACCGCGGGACGCGCCGAAAATATCAACGCTCAGCTTGACATGCTGAGAAATCTCGGAACATTCTATGCAAATAATGATTCAGTGGTGGAGTATCTACTTAAGCTTACCGATGAAGTATCAAATGAAGAATCTCGTGCGGCCACAAGAACCTATATCATAAATCAGCACATCAACCGCAAAAGCCGTCAGCCTAACGACACCGAGCTGCAGACAATGCTTCTTGACAGCATAACAAAATCGCACAACCTTGAAGGGAAGGATATCTACGATAGGCTATCCCTCCTTTACCAGATCATACAGTATCTTGGAGTAGACGCTGACGGAGTGCTCTTCAAGGAATGTCTGGACACTTACGGAGAGCTTATCGAAGATCTCCCCGTCAGCGACTATCCTCTCAAGAACCAGTTCTATACTACAGCTGCCATGATTCATTCAAGGATGAACGGAAATCCTTCAAAAGCGATCCAGTATGATAGAAAGCTGATTGAAATAATCGAGCAGCTTCAGCAGATGTATATCAAGAAAAACCGAAAATTCAGAAACTACGACACTAACAAATTCATCAGCTACCGAAGGATGCTGGGCAATTATCCGGCACTTACCGAAGAGGAGATTGAGACAATTCACGACAGCATCGTAGCCCTCTACAACAGAAACACGGATGTAAAAAAGACCATGGATAAGGAGGGACAGGCCCACGCATTCTACTATATGGCAAAAAAGGACTATAAAAACGCCATTCCCGCAATATCCGGACTGCTGAAGAATTCCGACCTCTCGGCATATCAGAAACAGAAGTATTATTCTATGCTCATAGACGCAGCGAAAGCTGAAAATGACAGCAAGACTTATATTTCATCAATGGAGAACTATATCAATTTCTCCAAGCAAATCGACAGTCTCCGTAAAGTCACTATGAAGAGAGAGATTATGCTGCGCGACAGCATAATCAGTGCTCCGCTACTGGATAAGAAGACTACCCCGACCCATCAATTGACCAATCTGGAACACAGAAAAACAGAGCAGACGCTCATGATCATAGCATCTGCCCTTGCAATTCTTCTGATAATATACATCGTTCTCTACGTTAGGCTCCGTATTTCAAAACCCAAGCACTGAGCCATCTGCCGACCGCTTCTGTACCATATTCGGATTTTCCATCTTTCCCCAGGTCGGGAGTTACCACTCCATGCCTGATGGATGCGTCCACCGCATCTCTCACCGCTTTTCCTTCATCCGACAGTCCGAAATGTTCGAGGAGCATAGCTACAGACAGCACTTGCGCAAGCGGATTGGCTATATCAAGGCCTGCAGCCTGAGGCCAACTGCCATGGATCGGTTCGAAGACCGGAGTGCTTTCTCCGATTGAAGACGATGGAAGGAGCCCCATTGATCCGCTTACCACGCTTGCCTCGTCGGTAAGAATATCGCCGAATGTGTTTTCTGTAACTATGACGTCGAAAAAGCGAGGTTCCTGAATCATCTTCATAGCAGCATTGTCGACAAACATATAATCGATCTCCACTTCGGGCCACTCTTTCTCCATTTCCTGAGCTACCTTTCGCCATAGACGACTGGAAGCGAGTACATTCGCCTTGTCTACCACTGTAAGATGCTTTCTGCGGCGCGAAGCGAGCTCAAAGGCCACTTTCAGTATACGCTCGATTTCATGGCGTGTATACATGTTGGTATCGAACGCCTTGTCGTCAGATTCAAACTTATCACCGAAATACATTCCGCCGGTCAGTTCTCTGACGCAGACAAAGTCGGCACCCTTCACGATATCTTCCTTCAGCGGAGACTTATCCTCGAGTCCCGGAAAGGTCTGGATAGGACGGATGTTAGCAAACAGTCCGAGCTGCTTCCGCATGGCAAGCAACCCCTGTTCGGGACGCACCTTTGCATCAGGATTATTGTCATAAGCCGGATCTCCGACAGCCGAAAACAGAACTGCGTCAGAATCCTTACAGAGATCAAAAGTCTCTTGCGGAAATGGATTTCCAGTGGCCTTGATCGCAGATGCTCCTGCAAAACCGTAATCAAACATAAATTCATGGCCAAACCTTTCGGCCACAGCTTTCATCACGTCCACACCTACGCGCGATATCTCCGGTCCGATACCGTCGCCCGGCAAAACTGCTATCTTAAGTTTCATTTCTTTTCAAAAGCCTCGATGTCGGCACGTCGGGTCATCAGATAGTCGATGTCGTCAAGTCCCTGCTCGAGGCAGATTTTTTTATAAGGGTTGATTTCAAATGTCTCCTCTCTGCCTGTAGCTTCGTTTCTGACGGTCTGTCGGGGAAGATCAACAGTGACTTCTGTCTTCGGATTTCTTTGTATCGCATCAAAGAGTTCTGACAGGAATCCCTCGCTTACCGTCACCGGAAGCACGAAATTATTGAGTTCATTATTTTTATGGATGTCGGCGAAGAAGCTTGATATCACAATTCTGAATCCATAGTCGGCGATCGCCCACGCTGCATGCTCCCGACTCGAACCGCATCCGAAGTTCTTGCCTGCCACAAGAATGCTACCCCCATAGGAAGGATTATTGAGAACGAAGTCTGGGTTAGGATTGCCGTCAGAATCATATCTCCAGTCGCGGAAAAGGTTTTCACCGAATCCTTCCCTCGACGTCGACTTAAGGAATCGGGCAGGAATAATCTGGTCGGTATCTACATTCTCTACCCTCAGCGGCACGCAAGTGCTTCTTATAATTGAGAATTTCTGTTTCATGATTCAATCTTGACTTAAGAAGATTCGTGGATCTGTAAGGTATCCCGTAAGAGCCGTTGCGGCGGCTACGAGCGGGCTTGCAAGGATGGTTCGCGCTCCTGGTCCCTGACGACCCTCGAAGTTTCGGTTTGATGTAGAGACGCAGAGCTTTCCTTCCGGAATCTTGTCGTCGTTCATAGCCAGGCATGCGGAACACCCCGGTTCACGCAATTCGAAACCGGCATCCTCAAGCACCCGGTCCAAGCCTTCTTCCTTTATCTGACGAAGCACCTTCTGAGATCCAGGAACAAGCCACGCGGTCACACTTTCAGCTTTATGACGTCCCTTTACAATTGAAGCGAATGCACGGAAATCCTCTATCCTCCCGTTAGTGCAGCTTCCGAGGAAAACATAGTCTACAGGCGACCCCTCGATTTTCTGACCAGGCTTGAATCCCATATAGTCCAAAGCCTTCACATATGAAGAAGCGGCAGCTTTATCTTCGGGAGCCTCAGGAACAAATTCGTCGATAGCGATACCCATTCCCGGATTTGTACCGAATGTGACGCGAGGCTTGATATCGGAGGCCTGAAAAGCAACATCCATGTCGAAACATGCTCCTTCGTCGCTTTTAAGTGTTTTCCAGTATTTCAAAGCATTTTCGAATTCCTCACCTTTCGGCGCGAACTCACGTCCTTTGACATATTCGAAGGTCTTGTCATCCGGAGCTACCATTCCTCCTCTCGCCCCCATTTCTATCGACATATTGCAGAGAGTCATTCGCCCTTCCATGCTTAGGGAGCGGATTGCTTCTCCGGCGTATTCGACAAAGTAACCTGTGGCGCCTCCGGTGGTCATATGCGCTATGATGTAGAGAGCCACATCCTTTGCAGTCACTCCGGGAGCAAGGTTTCCTTCCACATTGATACGCATTGTCTTCGGTTTTGACTGCAGAAGGCACTGGGTGGCAAGCACCATCTCCACCTCAGACGTTCCGATGCCGAATGCAATGCATCCGAGAGCACCGTGGGTAGAAGTGTGACTGTCGCCGCAGAGAAGCGTCTGGCCGGGAAGGGTAAGTCCCGTTTCCGGGCCTATCACGTGTATTATGCCATTGTGCTCATCCTGAATGTCGAATAGTCGCAGTCCAAATTCTCCGGCGTTGCGGCGCAAGGTCTCCACCTGGTTGCGCGACACCGGATCAGAAATGGGACGATCCTGATGCTTTGTGGGGATATTATGGTCGGGAGAACAGAATGTGCGGTCTTTACGGAAAACCTTAAGCCCGCGCTTCCTGAGACCGTCGAAAGCCTGCGGCGAGGTCACCTCATGGCAGTAATGGCGATCAATATAAAGGATCGAAGACTCTCCTCCGGTCTCTCCTACGACATGGGCATCCCATATCTTGTCGAATAATGTCTTTTTATCCAATGCGGAATTCATAATGCATAACTAATTGTAAAATCGAACGATTATCAATAATTAATCATTCATCATTGATAATTGATCACTGATTACACCGCCTTGTTGACGGCATCGAGGAATGCCTCAGCTGAAGCGGCGATAATGTCGCTGTTGGCGGCGAAACCGTTGTGATTGACTCCGTCGCATTCTACGGTCATGTGCACCTTTCCCACGTCGTTGCTTCCCTTGTCGAAGGCCTGGATGAGGAAATCCTTGATAAGCATCCTGCGGCTGATAATCTTCTTTATCGCGCTTATAGCGGCATCGACGGGGCCGTTGCCGGTGGCGCAAGCCTCGAATTTCTCGCCGGCGATATCAAGCCCTACACTAGCCACCGGACGCATGCCTACACCGCTCGACACCTGAAGATAGTCTATCTTGATTCTATTGCGTGCGGTGCGGTGCTCGCCTGCCAGCATAAGCACGTCTTCATCTGTCACCTCACGCTTCTTGTCGGCGAGTTTGAGGAAGTTCTCATAGCACGTGTCGAGAGCATCCTGCTCCATATGCACTCCGAGCACCTCAAGACGGTGCTTGAGGGCAGCACGGCCACTCCGCGCGGTGAGCACGATGGCATTCTCGTCTATACCTACATCTTTCGGGTCGATGATCTCATAGCTTTCCCGGTTTTTCAGGACTCCGTCCTGATGTATTCCCGATGAATGTGCGAACGCGTTGCGGCCGACTATCGCCTTATTTGGCTGGACAGGCATATTCATCATACTCGATACCATTCGGCTTACCGAAGCGATCTTTTTTGTGTTTATATTGGTCTTGAAGTCGAGTTCAGGATGCGATTTGCATATCATCACCACTTCCTCAAGCGAGGTATTGCCGGCGCGCTCACCAATGCCGTTGATTGTAACCTCAGCCTGTCGCGCGCCGTTCATGAGTCCTGACAGGGTGTTGGCGGTGGCCATGCCGAGATCGTTATGGCAGTGTGTTGCTATCGTCACGTTATGGATGCCCTCTACATGCTCCATAAGGTATTTTATCTTTTCTCCGAATTCACTCGGCAGGCAATATCCTGTAGTGTCAGGAATATTGATAACGGTAGCTCCGGCCTTAATGACAGCCTCCACCACACGGGCAAGGTATTCATTGTCGGTGCGACCGGCATCCTCGGCATAGAACTGAACGTCTTCTACGAATTTCTTCGCGTATTTCACGCAACCGACAGCTCGCTCAAGAATCTCTTCGGGAGTGGAATTGAATTTATATTTAATATGATAAGGCGACGTCCCGATTCCGGTATGTATTCGAGGCCGTTTTGCGAAGCGGAGCGCTTCAGCCGCAATCTTTATATCGGAATCCACAGCTCTCGTCAGTGCGCAGATCGTGGGCCACGTCACGGCTTTTGAAATTTCCTGAACAGAAGTGAAGTCACCGGGACTTGACACCGGGAAACCGGCTTCGATGATGTCGACGCCAAGTCCTTCAAGCTTTTTAGCCACCTCGATCTTTTCCTGCGTATTCAGACGGCATCCCGGCACCTGTTCGCCGTCGCGGAGCGTCGTATCGAAAATATAGATTCTGTCACTCATATACCTGTAGAGTCTAAATTATGAAAAAGTTGTCATCCATAGTTGCGAATAGTGTGCAAAAATGATGCATATTCTCCGCTTAGGATGTATTTATTAAAATGCAAAGGTAAGAAAATTATACATCATTTACAAACATAATTGACGAAACATCATAATATTTTTGCTGAATACTCGATTTTTTGCTAATTTTGTAGTCATAATATTATAAAAACTACATAACATGAACGAACTGTTTTCAGTAAAGGATAAGGTCGTGGTCATCACCGGAGGAACCGGTGTGCTCGGAGCCTGCATCGGAGAATACCTCGCTCTTGAAGGTGCGAAGGTAGTGCTTATGGGTCGCCGCAATGAAGAAGGCGACAAGATCGTAGACGAGATCAGAGCCAAGGGAGGCGAGGCTATCTTCATGACGACCGACGTTATGAACACTGAAAAAGTGGAGGAAAACTGCACCGAGATCCTTGCGAAATACGGAAAGGTCGATGCTTTGCTTAATGCAGCCGGAGGCAATATGCCGGGAGCCACAATCGCGCCCACCGGCAACTTCTTCGATCTCAAGGTGCAGGAATTTGAGAAAGTTCTAGGACTCAACCTTACCGGTACTGTGATTCCCACACAGGTGTTTCTCAAACCGATGGTGGAAGCAGGCAAAGGCACTATAGTCAACTTCTCGTCGATGGCCGCATTCCGCCCGATGACCCGCGTATGCGGATACGCCGCCGCAAAGGCAGGTATAAGCAATTTCACCGCATTCCTCGCCAACGAGGTAGCTACAAAGTTCACTCCTGCTATACGCGTAAATGCGATTGCACCCGGATTCTTCCTGACGAATCAGAACCGTGCACTTCTCACTAATCCCGATGGTTCGCTGACAGAGCGTGGCTCCGACGTTATCCGCCAGACACCATTCAAGCGCTTCGGCAAGCCGGAGGAACTCTGCGGCACCATACAATACCTGATATCCGATGCATCTACATTCGTAACAGGTACGGTAGCTGTAGTAGACGGAGGATTCAATGCCTTCGCCATGTAATATGAGCAATGCATAATTGGCTTCTCCCAAGCTAAAGCAAATCATAATACATAATTCATAATTAAATTACCGATTAAAAGTAGGGACGCACGGGCAGAGCCGCCTCGTAGGTATAGGCATTTACGCATATGGCTAAGCAAAAATACATAGTTGAAGTTCCGGGAGGAGAGAAGAAGGTGTTGCTGCATACATGCTGCGCGCCATGCTCGTCGGCCATTGTAGAATGCCTGCTTCATCACGGCATCCGGCCTACGATCTTCTACTGCAACCCCAACATCTACCCGCTCGAGGAATATCTAAAGCGTAAGAACGAATGCTCACGCTATGCAGAAAGCCTCGGACTGGAGATAGTTGACGCTGATTATGACCATGAAGGCTGGCTCGGATGCGTAAAAGGACTTGAAGAAGAGCCGGAGCGTGGCGGGCGATGCCTGAAATGCTTCCGGATGAGACTTCGCAAGACTGCTGAATATGCACGTGATCATGGCTATAAGGTCATAACCACTACCCTCGCATCAAGCAGATGGAAAAGCCTCGAACAGATAGAGGCCGCAGGTCTTGACGCTTGCGCCGATATCCCGGACGTCATCTACTGGACTCAGAACTGGCGGAAAGGAGGACTTTCGGAACGCAGAGTGGCGATTATCAAGGAAATGAACTTCTACAACCAGACCTACTGCGGCTGCGAATTCTCAATCCGTAATAATTGAGAATTTTGAATTTTGAATTGAGAATAAGTGGCTCTTGACTCCCGGTTATTGACTCTTGGCCTATTTTATTTAATCGTTAATAATTTATCATTCATCATTATAAAAAAATGCAGACACTGACAAACACCGATTTCAACTTTAAAGGACAGAAATCAGTCTATCACGGCAAAGTCCGTGACGTATATGACATCGACGACAAATATCTCGTGATGGTAGCCACCGACCGTATCTCGGCATTCGACGTAATCCTTCCCAAGGGAATCCCCTTCAAAGGACAGGTGCTCAACCAGATCGCCGCCCACTTCCTAAAAGCAACTGAAGACATCGTTCCCAACTGGCTCGTTACCGTTCCCGATCCAATGGTGACCATCGGACTGAAGTGTCAGCCACTCAAAATCGAGATGATCGTTCGCGGTTACCTCGCAGGTAGCGCATGGCGTGACTATGCGGCAGGAGCACGTGAGATCTGCGGCGTCGCACTGCCTGACGGACTCAAGGAAAACCAGAAACTCCCCCACCCCATACTCACTCCGACTACCAAAGCAGATGAAGGTCACGACCTCAACATCTCCCACGACGAGATCATCGCTCAGAGACTCGTAAGCGCTGAAGTTCTTGAACAGGTGGAGAAATATGCCCTCGCTATCTTCGAGCGTGGAACTATGATGGCAGCAGAGCGTGGACTAATCCTCGTTGATACTAAATATGAATTCGGCCTTCTCGACGGCAAGGTGATCCTCATCGACGAGATCCACACACCCGACTCCAGCCGCTACTTCTACGCCGACACCTATCAGGAACTCTTCGAAAAGGGTCTGCCTCAGAAGCAGCTCAGCAAGGAATTCGTACGCCAGTGGCTCATCGCCAATGGTTTCATGGGTAAAGAAGGCCAGCAAGTGCCCGAGATGACCGACGAATACTGCAAGGAAGTCAGCGACCGCTACATTGAGCTCTACGAGCACATCACCGGCCTCAAATTCGACAAACAGCCCTGCGACAACCTCGCCGACCGCATCGAGCACAACGTAGCCGAAGCCCTCAAGACCCTCTAATATGAGAAATAGGCCCTCCTGCCTGCCCCCCCAATGTAAAATACAAGCATCCCACCCCGGGATGCTTTTTTCTTAATAGTCCAATCCCCTGCAAGCGGCTGCCTTAGATGTAATCATTTAGGTAAAACTCAGCCAATCCTTAAAGTAAAACTCAGCCAATCCTTAAAGTAAAACTCAGCCAATCCTTAAAGTAAAACTCAGCCAATCCTTAAAGTAAAACCAGGCCAACCCTTAAAGTTTATTTGGAATACTCATTAAAATTTATTAATTTTGCGGAAAATAACAATAAAGACACATCGTTAATGGTAAATAATGGCTTAGAATACCTTCCTCGTATAAGCGACAGACAACTTGACCGTAAACTTCATACCTCCGGAGCTGTTTTAATCACGGGCTGCAAGTGGTGCGGAAAGACCATGAGTGCAGAACAGTTTGCAAAAAGTGTGGTTTATATGCAGGATCCGGATAAATCTGCCAGCTACCTTGCTATGGCCGATACCAAGCCGTCTCTTCTACTGGACGGTGCAGAACCACGGCTTATTGATGAATGGCAAATGGCCCCGGTATTATGGGATGCCGTAAGGCATGAGGTCGATCAACGTAGGGCGCAAGGACAATTTATCCTGACAGGATCTGCAGTACCTATTGACAATGTCAGCTCTCATACGGGGACCGGACGAATTTCAAGAATGAAAATGCGTACAATGAGCCTCTTTGAGTCAAAAGAATCCAATGGCAGTATATCTCTTAAGGCCCTTTTTGACGGTACACAACAGGAAGGAGTCGCATCCCATCTATCCATAGAGGAGATATCATATCTCATTTGTCGGGGAGGTTGGCCAATGTCGTTGTCGTTGCCGAGGGAATACGCACTTGATGTAGCACGAGACTACGTGGATGCCATAATAGAGGAAGAGGTCTCAAGGGTAGACGGAATAGAACGTAATCCTCAGAGAGTATTGACGTTATTGCGTTCTATTTCCCGTAATATATGCACAATGGCTACAAACACTACCATTATAGACGATTTTAAAGGATCGAAGACATCAATATCAATGACAACCCTTGATTCCTACCTTAATGCATTGCGTAGGATATTCGTGATAGAGGATATTCCGGCATGGTCTCCCTCAATGAGATCCAGGACAGCTCTACGAACATCTTCAAAAAGAAACTTTGTAGACCCATCTATAGCAGCGGCATCACTCCGAATAAGTCCTGAAAGACTTCTCCACGATTTCAACACATTTGGATTCATGTTTGAGTCACTTTGTGACAGGGATATGCGTGTATATGCACAAGCAAACGACGGAGACATATATCATTATAGAGATAAAAACGAACTTGAAGCCGATATAATCGTAGCCCTAAGAGACGGGCGATGGGCACCTGTCGAAGTCAAACTTGGCAATAAACAGATAGAAGAAGCGGCTGCACACTTGATAAAGTTATCCGAAAAGATAGATTCAGAGAAGATGGGACGACCTTCATTTATGATGGTGCTTACCGCAGGAGAATTTGCATATCAAAGGAAAGACGGCGTCTGGGTAGTGCCGCTGGGATGCCTTAAAGATTAAGATCAATATCAGCGAGATCGCCGCGCATGGCTTAATAAATTTATTCAAGTAATCTCAGGTTATTGCATATTGATTAGCAAACTCTTAGTGCAGATACTGCGCTTGTTCTCTGGGAGCTCCGGGCGATGCGAAGCAGCCCATAATCTTAGCGTGCTCGCTATAACTGCGACGCGAAGCCTCCCTATGTACTGAAACTCTGCGCCTTTGCGACCTTTGTGTGAAAATTTTAGAACTTGCGAAATTGAGTGATATTTCATATCCTCGGCTGAATTGTAATGCCAGAGCTCACACAAAGTCCGCAAAGAGGGTGGGAATGCGAAGGCTCGCAAGTGGCAAAGTTATAGAGAATAAGCGAGATATGCAAGGAATTTGGTGTCCATATTATCCACGGCGATGAGCGCAAGAATATAGTATGAAACGTCAAGTATTGACTATGCTGTACTATGTTCAATTATTAAAGATATGATATCGGTTGGGGTTTATTGAGGAATAAGGATATCCTATCGTCGAAGCAGCATGGATGCAACGGTATCTGTCACATACTCATCAAGAAATACGAAACAGTTATACAAATCCAAACCCTCATTCATCTTCCATAAGTCTTCCGCATAGAGCACTTTAACAGCTATCCCGATTTCTTCAAGTGATTTGACAGCATCAAGAGCACGCTGACGTTTTCTTTCACCTTCAAAGCCGAATGGAAGGGTACATACTACAGTCACAGGAATATTCTGCTTTTTACTTATTTCGGCTATCCATATAGTGCCTGATGTCCCTATTCCTCCGCCAAATCCCACCACAATAACTACTTGCTTCGCTGATTGATTAATAATCGATTTAACCTTGACTTCATTTTCCCAATTTACGAAGCATTGGTTAAACCACATATTAGAGCCGTATGAGTCAATTATGTGTGGTGAGCAATTTGGTACCAATCCAATGCTTCTCACATTGCTATTATTTAAATCCAAATCCGTTTCATCAGCACTGACAATACAATATTCCACATTCGTGAGAGGATGTTCCATCATCTTTCTGACACATCGGGATGCAGCCACACCTATTGCAATAACCTTAATCGAGTAATCCATATGTATTACATAATTATCAACCATTGTTTGTAAATTCTCTCTTCATCCATACTACTATCCTCATTAATAAATCTTTTTCTTACCAATCACGATTTATAATCATTCCAACTCTTCGGGGTCGGTACATTTAACAACATTACCATCCTTATCTCTGTATCCTAATAATTTCCCATTTTTATCCAGAATCTTATATTTATACTCATAATCCTTTACTATACCTCCACCAATAATGTCCACTTTATGATTTCTAGGTAATGCTTCAGTATATATTATTGTATTAGGATTTAATAGTCTTATTGTTTTTACTTTACAACCACTAAATGTATATCTATCTATTTCTTTTACTTTTTCTGGAATCGTAATTTCTTTTATATTAGTATGCGCAAATGCCCCGAGCCCTATTTCTTCTATACTATTAGACATTTGTATTGAGGTTAAATTATAACAACCATAAAAAGCATCTTGGTCTATTGTGGTAACAGTATTAGGTACTTTTATAGAAGTTATATTGTTATTATCAGCAAATGCACAACTACTAATGATTGCTACAGTATAAACTTTATTACCATACCTTACCTTTGATGGAATTACAACATCACCATGTGCGTCTTCTCCATTATTTAAATAAGCAGTCATGTCATCATCATCCAATGAGTATCCAAGATTTCCTACTATTATCTGTTTATTGACTATTGGGCCATAATCTGGTCCATCAGCTAATGCATTCACTGAATTTAAGACTATCAAAATGATTATCATCATCATATAAGAAACTTTATGCATTCTTTTCATAATTTTTTGTATTTTATTGATTTTAATCCAAATTTCACTTTAACATCAATCATCTCGTTCCATTATTAGCTACATCAATGTAAGTCTATTTAATCACATCATAATTACGAAGCAACCTCCATACTTGGCTTATCGCCCTGAGTTATCACACTTTACAAAATCAAGTTCACAGCTCAGACGCTTAGGATCGTAGCCGACGGAAATGAGACAATAGGCCACGTATTTGCTGACCAGTCCTACATCATCCAGAAGACAGATAGTCACCGGAGGTTCAGAATCCTCTTCAACATCATATTCATACGTCTCGAGTCGGGGGTCAGAATACAGTTTATAGAATTCGTCCTTCTGCTCTCTGTTTAGATAGAGAGTACAGACAGCTTTGACAACGGGTTCAAAATAATAACAATCCGAAAGATCCTGCCTGCTTATCTCCATCACCAGCCTGCCGTCCTCATCATAGAGACAGGTCTTTTTAACTTCCTGTCCTATCTGATACCAATCAAGATCCTTATATACCTGACAGATAACAGAGGATGGCTCCGTTTCACGAAATGCCTTATAATCAAGGTCTTCTCCATCAGTAGAAAGGCCGTGAATTCTTTCAGACTCCACCTTTTCAAACTTTTCATTATAATAAGCCCGCATTTTTCCCAACTCTTCAAGCAAACGAGACAGTTTGGCCGTATCATCCTCAGAGCTGTCTGGATAGAAACTGAAAAGCCAATCCGTCAAGTCTTCGTTCTCATCGTGACTGTCTTCTTCAGACTCATAGTCTTTACAAGAGCTGAAATCGAGCGAGACCACAATTTCATCCTTATCTACATCTGGATTAAGGAAAAGAAAATAATCGGTAAGAAAACGAAGATCCGTTTCCGAATCATCGATATAGAAATATTCACAATAACCATTACGACCAACCGAAAGATACAGACAATCGAAGTTTCGGTATGATCGTCTTCTATCGATCTCGTCCCGGTCTTTCCAGTATTCTTCAAAGGACATATAAAACGACTCGTCGGTAGAATCAACAAACAGGCCCATCCTCTTTGCTCTTTCTGCCATACTGTCAGACAAGCCGGATACAAATAGAAGTACGGCATCGTCATATGAAAACTTAAGTTCTTTTAGTTTTGCCACAGCCTTTCCAAGCGCAACTGGCACCGTTATCTCATCAGGCAAGTACAGTTTCGACATATCACCTGAAGTAAACGACATATACTTGCGAATATTCAGTTCAGAAATATCCTTGTATCCGAAGACCTCAAGATAATATGTCATGAATCTGGCTGCGGCACGCACATCCATCGCCACAATGGCGACAGATTTAGCATACCCCTGATCTACAAATAAATCTGCAAATCTTGAGAACATAAGACAGTCAAGAGTGGACTTTCCATGGCGAGACAGTTCGCTTTCCCAGAGATCTATTTCTATTTCAAAGATGACATCAAAAAGAGACTCATTCTGATCAAGAATATTGATACAAAGTTTGGGCATTCGCGTCATCTCTTCCTCATTGGGTATATACTCAGCAGCCAGAGCATCGTTGAATTCCAAATAAGGTACGCGCTGACCCTTGTAATTATTATTATTGATAATATCAGTGAGTGCCTCCTCAATTCCGGGAAAGGGATCTATTCTCTCAAGATATTTTAGGTCATCATCGTTCAGGTATCTATTTTCCATCTACTGCAGTTTCCAAAGATATGGTTCAAGTGATATGAGGAATTTGCGGAACTCGGCATGCGCCTTCTTGTTCCGCGAATTGATCTTCATCCTGTTGAAGAAATTACTGTCTTTTCCGACAAAGCGACCTTCTATCACCATGGTCTGTCTGTCAAGGATCAGTTTCGTCTTAAAACCGGCATCCTTGCATTCCATATTAAACTTATCAAGCATCCTCCCTACCGTTTCGGCATATTGCGGCTCTATAGCCAGGTAAACTTCCTCGGATGAATTGCCCTCATAAGTATCGAGATACGTCAGCTCCCAACCCTCGTAGCCTTCGACGCCATACAGTTCCTTTATCTTGGAGGCCTTTGCAGCTACATAAGCATCTAAATCATTCATCAGATACCTCTCATCATCCTTGCAGTCATTATCATCGATAATGGAAATCGATGGATTGTTGCTGTAAGATGCAAAAACTGCGACAAGGTGTCCGGTATCGTCCCATTTCTTATTCAGATCCTCATCAGCAGGATAGAGCATCACAATCATATTAGGAGACTGCATTTTTTCCCGCACCATTGCTTTCAGGGCTTCCTCGAGCCGGGAGTAAGAATTGTTGTAATTTACCATGATCATAATATTTCTTTCTCAGTAATCCTTTTTTACTAAGCCAGGGCTCACACGAAGTCCGCAGAGGAGATGGTAGCGCGGAGGCTGTTGATTAGCAAAGTTAGATAGAATTAGCGAGATACGCAAGGTATTTTGTGTCCATATTGTCCACGATATGATCGTAAACTTCGGATACTTAAGACTTACACTCACACAATCGTGTTGAGGAGATAATCAACCAAAGTATTCTTGTCATGATACCGCCAGGTAGATTACGAAGGCATTTTCTACAATAGAAAGGAATATGATAGTAAGAATCTGCCATAAGGAAAGATTAAGATTGATATAATCAAAATCTTTGAATTCCTTTCTCTTCCAATCCATAAGATGGGAGCTCAGCCAATCATGAAAAGCAGCCCAGTCTAATTTAGGATGATGCATCAGCCATTGAGCAGTCTCAACTTCCTTGAACTGTTCATCAGCCCAACTGAACGCTCTCGCCCATTCAACTTCCTCACTCGAATTCAAACCTATGCAAATTATAAATTCATTCTTATTGCCACCTTGCCAATAAGCCCGTTGCTGCTCGGATATACCTACTCCCCTATTTACATCAAAGAGGAGGATATAGAGTCTCATTTCAAATTCCGGAGCATATCTTGCATTGAACTTTCTGAAAAGGTCGTCGACAAAAGGAGACACAAGAATGTCATTAGACAGGACACAGGGAGCATCATAGGAATAAATAGCCGGATAATCAAGCAGACCCATTTCAGAAGCCTGCTTCTTATCTATCTTTTCAAACTTAAAGATAGAGTTGGAAGCTCTAATTTTATTGGTATAAGAATGGCTTTCAGTAATAGGCACCCACTTATCAGGATTCTCAAGTTCCTCCCAGTCGAGATCGGATCTTTGATAACGAGATCCATATCGTACACCACCTTTGATGTGCCTTCCATCCCAACTCAAGGTATGTCTTGGCACATTCCATACTCCGCGCACATAGGAATAGAATCTATAATCAGTATCCAACTTGCTCCCACGAGTAGTATAAAAATAATACTTTTCTTTATGGTATCTTTCCTCTATTCGAGTCACCGTATAGCTATTGCCGCTTTTGTCATTCTTTGTATACTTAATCTCAACTAATTCAGTCCAACTCTCTTCATGGTTTATTTCTTGCACCATCGAGCCAAGGAATTCTGTACACGATGTATGCAAGTCATAGAAATACCAATGAAGTCCACCTACCATTGCCTCACCAAAAACAATAGTCCATAGGTATGTATACCAAGGACCATTGTAATCAAACTCAAAATGAAGTTGCAGACATGCTATTATCGGTAAGATATACACGAAAGCTATCATGGACTCACTTAAAAGAGAAGGTATAGTCATCAACACCTGATGCCATCACAGCCTTAGAAGCTGAAGTGGTAATAGGTGTATATTCAATGATAGATTTGTTCTTGATAAACCAGCAAGAAGGCATCTGCTCAATCAAAGTAGCTCGTTGGTTTATTATATCAAGCATTCGATTTTGTGTAGAAGTGAAAGCTGTACGCTGTACTTCTATAGAATTGCTCACAGACTGATAGAGCGATGTGTCAAATGTCGGATTTGCTTCCTGAATCCATTTCATCAACTGACCTCCATCCTTATACCTGCCTTCAATTATCTTGGGATAGATTTCATTGAAAGCTTCACGATATTCTGTGGAGACATTCGCTTGCTCCCTTATGATCTGGAACATGCGATCGCGTACGGTCTCTATCTTACTTCTCTGAGCTTCCGATTCTTTACGCAGTGAGATCTCCTTATTGTTGTAGGAGAAATACAAGGCTATAATGATAATAACTATAGCCAGTAAGCATAAAACTACCACACCTATCGTAGACATTACGATCAGTCAATTATAGCACCTAATAACCTAAATCCGTATAACAAGTCATAGGATATCATAATTAGGCTAAATGGTATATATGCATAGCACCATTTGTTTGTTTTTATAGCCTTGATAGTACTGCGTATAATTTTATATGTTAACACAAACCATACAGCAGTTATGGCCAAAAACCATTTTGTCTGGTATGTCCATCCTTCGATTATTCCTTGGTGAATACTCACATAATATAAAATAGATGTTACATACCATACTAACGGCATCCAAAGAGAACTATTACCTTTTTGTTGTTCTTCTTTTAAAGATATATCATTCTTATTCGAATTAATAATTGAATTATTCAATTCGTCAGAATTTTTGGATTGAAGATCTTCTTTAACTGATTGGGTAATCTGAATATCTCTGGTATTATTCCCTTTTGTATTGGCTTTTGTCTCCAAAGAAGCATCTGTCTTCGTCAGTAATTTTGATGAAGATGTCATCAAGTAAGCATCAATCAAACTTAATACATCATTAACACTTTCATTAGGATTGATAGATGCAAAAACAGAATGATTCCTACCTATCGCATTCTTCTGGAAATCGGAAAGAGCAACCGAATCTGCGAAGTAGTTGATATTAGTGAGATTCTTTTCATTACGCTCTTTTGCAATATTGAAAATTATATCACTTGTTTTCGAGGATATCCAAAGCATAGTAAATGTTGGCATCATTGCTGCTTTTCTTCCCAAAATACCGGTTGGTTGGTATAACATCTTAGTCTTTACACCAACTTTCTTCAATTGCTCACAAAAAACTTTAATATCCTCTTTTTCAGCTATATCACAAATAATATTCAATTCCATATGTCTATTATTGTTAGTCAAATATTGTTAGTCAAACAATCTTCCTTTTGCATATCCGGCTAATCCGGGTAAATCCAGACCATCAAGAAATGCACCCCAAGCACTACGACCGTTGCCTCCATTATTACTGTTATCGTCATCTCCATGGCGAGTCTGTTCTTGACGTTTTCGTTCAAGCTCCAGCTTACGTTTTTCAGCTATTCTTCTATCCTCAACTTCAAGCATGTGGATTCTGGCTATTTGATTACCCCTATTAGCAGCTTCTTGCAGCATCGCTTCACCCGTCGCCTTAAATTCTTCATCATCATATTCAATAAGACGTATACCTGCATTAACCATTGCCTCAGTTAATCCATTGTTAGCAGCCATTACAAACCATTGTAGAGCCTTTCTATCGTTTTGATTTACACCCTTACCCTCGGCATAAAGACATCCAAGGGCATTCTGAGCAGGAAGATTGCCAAGTTCAGCAGCTTCAGAGTAATGCTCTACAGCATCTTCATATTTAGCTTCAGCCTCATCAATCAAACCAAGGCCAAAGGATGATGATATTGGATCAACCTGGGCAATTTTTGTGAATAATTCACGAGCCTCGATATATTCTCCATTTTCATATTTAACCATTGCAATCCGAGTATTAGCGGCATGCTTAGCAACCTCATCCTCACCTAATTCAAATGCCCTTTTGTAAGCATACACAGCTTCAGTTTTCTTGCCACCACCATACTCCAACTCGCTACATACTCCGAAGCAATATTGCGCCTTATAATCATCTGGATTTTCTGTTACAGCCTTTTTAAAGAGACTGTAGGCTCGTTCGTCATCTTGCGGGACTCCATCTCCTTTAAGATACCTCACTGCCCGTTGAAGAGTAAGCGACAACCCATCTTTCATTTCGATAAGATCATGAATAGATGGTTTGCTAACCCTACAGCAAGCTTCCTCAACATTTGGAATTTGAATTGGATCTGTCACTTTTTTAGTAGCTGACCCATTATTGAAACTTGTCGCCATGACAGGGGATGCAGAAACAGTCAATTCTTCTTTCTCCTCTACCCTAACATCTTTTGAAACATCACCCCTGATAATTGATAATATTTCACTGTTCAATCCTTTGGTAGCATCCACGAGTCCAAAATCAGCCCATTTAGCCGGATATTCCGAAATCGGACCATTTTGTACAATGAACACTTTATCATTCGATGTCTTTTTAGAATAGAAAGGTATCACAGATGAAAGACTATGATTTGATAAGAAATCATCATTTACAACTGCTATGATAGAAGTTGAACTTCCTATGTTATCGTAACAATCGGGCAACTTATCTGCCGTCTTTGAGTCACGCAAATTGAAATAACAGCGAGAGCCCACCTTCTCCAACTCCCTGCATATAGCATCCGCCATATAGAAGTCATCCACTGAACTGAGAATATTATATTTGTATTCCATTATTTGTTATCAGTTGTTAGTTTAAAACATATTCTTTGATTGCAATCATATATGTTAGTATGATTATAATGCGTTTTTCCCGGACAAGGAGACTCTTTGGCAATTTATATATTATCGGAAATCTGAAAGTTTAAAGCCATAATGTGCGAACAAACCATCAAGAAAGCCATAATCTATTTCTTCTTGTAAAATCCAAGCTATATCAAGAATAATCTGATATATATATATCACCTCGCGGTCATACAGATCAGGGACATGTCTACAGTAATCTTCTTTGGCATAAGGGAGAGAAGGTGTATATGCCAATTCAAAATCCAATAATTCGAGTGCCCACGTTAGGTTTTGTGACGAAAATGCATTATGTAGTATTTGATTGTCATGCAGTATCCTAAGATTTCTTATAAGCACATGCGCGGCAATTTTATATGAGGCATCGCAATTCCATTCATCAAGGGAATTCCACCTATCTACATATTTCCTAATGGTATCTTTAGTCATGAACGCCGCATCACTAATCCTATAGGGTGATTCCACACTATATTGAAGCAAGTATGGATGAATAATTTGAGAATTATGTCCCACCACATCCATATTCAACTCTAAAACAGCCTCCATAATATTGGTCTTGATTCCAAGTTCGGCAATCTCCATTCCTACATTAAAATCGCGCAATGCATCCTCCTTGGCCAGCAGACCAAATACCTCATAAGTTAGCTCGGGAGTGATTATTATCGTTTCCGTTGTGTAACTTAGACCATTTCCTTTACTCACAATATATCTGTCTTCATCTGGATTTACAGGTTGATGCACTACATAACTACGACCATGTTGCGGTGATACAATAGCCATGTGGCAACACCCATTTTCCCGGCGAAAATATGGATATAAGGAGGGTTGCGGTATATTTTCATTTAGTGCTATAATGTTGAAGTCCACAACTTCGGCATTAAATCTTTTCATATAAATACTTAAATGTAATCATTAGGGAAACGGGGGAGGAGATGCAGAATGACATCTCCGTCCCCTTAAATTAACCCTGGCGATACATAATTCCGCACTGGGATTCAAAAGATTTTGAACAACCTGACATTGTCACAATATCAGAAGCCAGAGCAACTTTAAGATTCTTTTTCATAATCTGTCAGTTTTAGCAAATTATAACGATAGTTAAATAGGGCACCGTATTTACCCTTATTTAGTCTCCAAAGTCCTTTTCACAATTTCCCGAAGGCCATGGCGTTTTTCCTTACGCATATTCCAAAATTTATTGTCTTCACAAGACATATTGCATGGAAACTGTACTTTCAACCCCAGCTTATTTAGACCAGAAGCCCTGAGAAATGATAATCCTTGAATAGTAGGACGCTTTTTGAATACAAATTCATAACGAATCTTATTAAGCACATCTTCATAAGGGTCAAGTTCTTCCTTCGTTGCGACGAGGCCTAATTCCTTATGAACCCATTTGTACAAATCATCTTTCATAATACTCTGTGAAGTTTTATGTAATCGTAGTTATCTGAATCTTCAATTACCTCCTCAAGTTTCATTCCCATCAGAGGATCATAACCATTTTTCATTTTCTGAGCTAACTCATATCTGATTTTAGCAACATAGCATCCGTTTTCCGACGGCTGCTTATAGTCTCCATGTTCGCTATATGCAAGTCCGGCACAAAGATTGCAATATGCGCAATAATCGTGTTTACCACACTCTGCGTAATCCTTTAGACCGCTATTCCTCCACTGATGCAAAGACTCGCTTCGTAGGATTTCATTTACACTTGACTCTTTAATATTGCCAAATACAAGATGGAATGAGCAGCACGCTATCAAATCACCATTAGGAGTAAGGCAAAAGGATGTGTCACCAGCTCCGCAACTATTATGATTCATATCACGTTCAACGGCTCCGAAGTCCGGAGCTTCCGGGCCTATATACTGCGGAATATTATCATCCCTCAACACAATTTCATATTGTCTTGGGGTCATTCTCAAGTAGCGACTGACACACTTGTCTCCCTCAATTGAATCGGTAACATTGATTTCAAATTGAGGCTGAGCTCCACACCTGCGGGCGATGTCAACAACTCCTCTGTATGATTTGAAATTAGGACGCATTATACAACACTTCACATTCAGAGGAACTGACAACTCACCTAAGCGCTTTACCACAGCCATAGAACGTTTCCAAGAGCCGGGAATTCTTGTAATATAATCATGGACTTCAGCCTTATCACTATAAATAGAAACCCCAACAAGTCGGGGATAATATGACGCAAGAAGATCCGTCTTGTCCACAATACTTAAACCATTAGTGAAGACATCAAATGCAATATTATTATTGTATAGATACTCAATGATTTCCCAGGCCAGCGGATTAGAGAATGGATCTCCTCCACTAAGGCAAACCTTAGATAAACCAAGTGCATACAACTGATCTATACAATCTTTGTATTCCTCAATGCTTAAAGCAGTGGTTTCCGCCCTATGACTTTTTTCTTCATCGTTGCGGTTTGCTCCGATATTATAACAATGAATACACTTTTCTGAACAATTATATGTAAGTTCAAACATAACACTTGTTATACCACCGACTTTAGCCGCAAAAGCACTTTCAGCGTTACTTTGGACAATTGGCAATTTTTCCTTAGTGGACGCATCAAGTTTGATCGGATGCTCTTTTTTCCATCGACTCATTGCATCCCGATATTTTGCTACGCTAATAGACGTAGGGGAAGTCTTTGTAAGAAGACCCAATCCAGACAATTGTTCAAAGAAAGGGATAAGAGATTCAATAGCAGTATTGGTTTTTTCGCTAATTTTCTCAACTGAAACAATCTCATTACGTGCAATATCAATGATTTCCCCAATGATTTCAGCACTGTCATCTTCAAAAAAAAATGACACACCTTCAATCAGATTGTAGTATAATGCGGCTCCAGCACCCTTTATGTACCTTCCGCAAGTCCATTCAGGCCTATAGTATATATATGGTCTTTCAATCATTGTAAAATCTGCTTACTGATGGCCCTACAGTCTGTATTAAGAAATTAGCAATGGCATATAAAAAAGAAGAGCGCGAGCCACAATCTGCTGTAGACTCGCGATAGGTTCCTGGAAAGACCTCAAAGACATCAACAGCATGTGACCCTCGCTCTTGATGCATATGGATATGACATCTCCTTTCCATAGGGATGCAATATTGGCCATAATTACCAAGAGGAGGCGCACTCTGTTGCAATTGTCTTTTACGGTTGAATTTTTCCAGGATTCATCGCGACAATGCAAGCAAATTACGCTTCCAATCTCATATGTCTATCTTCCTGCCGGAACACATCCGGGATGATTCCGGCATAGAAGATGCGCAAAGTTAATATTTATTGTCGAAATATGCAATATTTTTTTACAAAAATTTCGATTTCTTTTTGTTGATGTTTGATATTTCAACATAAAGTGTCTCTCCAAGATGTGTGTTGCTGCAGGTCTATACGGGCGGAAGATGGGAATCCTCCGTTTCATATGCTACGCTGTAACAGGACTCGCGGGCGGAGGCCGGAAAGCCTCCGTCCCATAAGCTATCCAGATACAATTATTTGTATTTGATGATGCGGAAGTCGTTTTTGTTGTCGATGATCACAGCGTCGGCTTTCATCTTGTAGGCAGTGCGGGCTGCCTTGTAGAGCAAATTGTGCTCAAGACTTCGCTTCTCCGGACGAAGGAGAGGGAGAATCAAAGGGGTGTAGGATCCGTAGGAAACGGTCTCGAAGGGTTTTCCGACGGAGTTCTCGTCCATAAAGATCTCGACGTTCTCATAGACGAGACGTTTCTTCTTGTGGTCTTTGAAGAAAAGCTTGTTGAAGATGGAAGTCTTCTCAATGCGCTTCTCATACATGGACTGGAGTTTGTCGGTAGGAAGAGTTCCTACTGTAGAGCATGAGGATAATCCACAGATCAATCCCATCAACAGGAGAGATTTTGTAAATCTTTTCATTGGTTACGGCTATTTACTGATTGTTACTCTATTGGTATAATGATCATGCGCATTGACCTTTTAGCAATGCAAAGTTAGAGAAATTATCAGTAAACTGCAAGTCTTAAGCCGTCCATATTGTCCAAACCTAAATATTCATGAAAATCAACAAAGATAACGAAAAGCCTTAGAAAAAGATTTTTGTAATAAGCCATTTCAAAAAATCATAAAACTTAATGCCGGATATCAACGTCAACAAAACCATGATAAACATACATCCGAGCTGGCTCCACATCCTATTTTTAGGAATGGCTTTCAATGCGTCTTCATCTGTTGTATATCTGAATTTAGGCACTTTAAAAGTAGCTCGCTTGATAAAACCTTCCCATTTCGAGCCGACACCTGCCAACGGAGTAAGTTCCTCCATTAGTTTGCCTACAAGAAATATATCAGTATGTATGTTTGTAGGAGCCACACCCTGTTCAGGAGCTCTATATGCAGGCGTATAGCCTTCAGCCACATCCCACATGTCGGTAGTGGCACATCCTAAATCTACCAGCTTCAACTGATCCCCAATTCTTGTAATCATTATGTTTTCCGGTTTGATGTCGTTGTGCACAATCCTTTGGCTATGCATATATGCTGTCGCCTCCAGAAGTTGCCGACATACCTTTTCAATGAATTCCGGTGTACGAATACGTATATCCTTCCTTTCAATCATCTCTCGAATGGAAAGGCCGTCGATATATTCCTCAAATATGGAATCATCCTCCATCTTAATATATTTCACTATAGAAGGATGATTAAGACGTCTGCCTATTTCATACTCTTTCCGGAGAGATTCAATACTCAGAAGATCATTCCGGTATGCAGCTGATGGTCGCTTTACGAAATACAAAGCTCCAAAGCTACGGATCTTCTCAAATTCAAACCGGCCGGTAACATGATGAAAAGTCGCCTCTTCTTCTGATCCATGACCTTCAAAATCTTCCGAGATAAACCCACTTTCCATAGCCTTATTAACCATCAATTATATTGAGGCGGGTGATGCCGGCGCCATCTGCAGCGCGGTAACAGCCCAGGGACTTCCCTTCGCGGAATACCTTATCTGCGATAAATGGGAAGCCTATTGCAAGCTGAGAAAGAGTAAGAATGTCTCCGGGAAAGAGTTTGCTATTCTTTGATTTCAATACGGTGTATTGTCCGTCACCATCGTGACGGATAAGGATTTCCCTGCCAGGCTTCCAACATATTTCAACTACAGTCATATCTTCAAGATCAGACATTTTCATAAAAATGTCTTTCTTTCCAAATGCGGAGCCTTCTATAGTCGTATCCTCCTGAAGTATATCCCACGAAGGATATCCCAGATAGTTAGCGATTATATTGAGAGTAGTCTTTCGTGGCTCCGAATCAGAGGGAAGAACTCCGACAAGACGTTTCACCGTGTTAAGGCCGAGATCCTCATTAATCTTTGACTTAATATCAAGACACAGATAAGAAGCACCGGCCGGGGTCGTCACATCCTGACCGATCTTTTCGGAAAGCTTTTCAAGTTGCAAGGAATTTAGAATCATCATGCCTGTTCAATTGGTTTGGAACGCAAAATTAGTGATTTTTTCTTTTTGGTGCAAATAAATAATAGTCTTCAGTCTTCAGTCTTTAGTCTTTAGTCTTCAGTCTTCAGTCTTCAGTCTCCAGTCTTCAGATTCACTCCCCCGCATCGTCGCCTTATACCCTTCTACCGTAAACGGATACACACATCAAAAAAAGCCTGGAAGAGCAATATTCTCTCCAGGCCTTTTCTGTAAGAATCAGAGACTCTAATCGATGATCTCTAATCTTTAATAAGAATGGGAGTCTTCCTCGACTTCCTGCGGGGTCATCGGCTTGGCATTCATCTTGCTCCAGACATACCAGATGTAGAGGATCACCACCGGAACGAGGAGAGAGACCCATGACATTACTGTCAGTGTGAACTCAGTGCTGCTGCTGTTCGCTATCGAGAGAGATGACTGCGGATCGGTCAGCGACGGCATGTAGCATGTGTCGTTGTAGGCGAGGTCGCAGAGAAGGCTGACGATGGTGACGATGGTGCCTACTCCGGTCCACCATATTCCTCCGCGGTATTCCTTCTTGAATGCCGTCAGAGCGAAACCGACAAGCACGAGTACCACACCTATCAGGAGGGCCGCAAGAATCCACCACATATCAATGAGGTTGATGGCATATTTATAGGGAACAGCCACAACGTTGCCCTCAGCATCTACCGCATATCCGTCGGATGTCAGGATAACTGCCGCAAGCGCGAGGAAAAGCACCACGAAAATGAGACCGTTGACAATAGCCTTCATTCTGACTGAATTGAAGAATTTCTGGCCATCGTCGATAGAATTCATCAGATAGAGAGCCGCGTTCATGCGTGCAAGGAAGAACAGCGTAAAGCCTACAAGGAGATTCTTCCAGCATACGATGGCCTCGAGACCATGTGTGGGGGCCCAGACGGAGATGACAGGAGCATTTCCATCAAGAATATTGCCGCGAGTCACTGTAAACTGACCTCCGAAAAAGAGGATTCCGACAGCAACGCCGATAAGCACGCAACCTACCACACCATTGATAAGAAGGAAGGCATCGTAGGTGCGGGTGCCATAGAGATTGCCCGATTTTCTGCGGAATTCATAGCTGACTGCCTGAAGCACGAAGCTGAAAAGAATAGCCATCCAGAGCCAGTAGGCTCCTCCGAACGACGTAGAATAGAAGAGGGGGAAGGAAGCAAAGAAGGCTCCGCCAAATACCACAAGTGTCGTGAACGTCAGCTCCCATTTGCGTCCAAGAGAATTCACTATTAGATTTTTTGCCATCGAACCGCGTGTCTCGAGCAACAGGCTCTGTCCGCCCTGAACGAAAAGCATGAATACGAGGGCTCCGCCGAGTACGGCTATGAGAAGCCACCAATATATCTGTAATGTTTCCATGTTTTTTAGTTTTACGTTTTCCGTTTTCCGAAAAAGTGATTATTGGGTGATTTCTCTATCTGATCCTTTCTTCACTTCCTTGACCATGATAGAGATCTCGGCTGCGATGAGGGCTGCGAAGACTACGGCAAAGAGCCAGAATGTGATCTGAACAGATTCAGCGGTCACCGCTGATACCGCTGCCTGTACGGGAAGGATATCCTGAATGGTCCACGGCTGACGTCCAACCTCGGCCACTATCCAGCCGGCTTCGCTGCATATCCATACAAGGGGAATGCTGAGCATTCCGATCCAACGTGCAAGGCGCGTATCGAACCAAGATGGTTTCTTATAGACTACAAACAGAGCGACTATCATGAGAAGGAGAAGATATCCGCCTATGGCCACCATGATATGGAAAGAATAGAATGTCAGGGCCACAGGAGGGATAGCATCCTGAGGGGCCTTGAAATAGCCGTATCCGAAATACTGATAGTTTGCCTTAATTCTTGATAGAGCATCGGCGAGCGCGGCCTGATCTCCTGCCTCGCGGGCTGCCTCATAGTCGCGGAGAGCCTGCTGGGCTGCCTTGCCTATCTCGATCCTCTCGGCATAGCTGACGGTGTTGATGGTGTCACCCTGAGGAGTAAGCGCGATGCCGTCAATCAGATCGTCGATACCCGGTACAAAACTGTTGGCGTCGTGATTGGCAAGAATGGAAAGTCCCTTGGGAATGGCTATCTTGCATTTCACGTCTCTCTCCTTCTCGTCTACGATACCGAATCCAATCAGTTCCTGACCGACCTCACCGCGATAAAGACCTTCCATAGCGGCAAGCTTCATAGGCTGCACACGGGCTACCTCCACTGCGGATCCGTCGCCGGTCCACATGGTCAGGATAATACCTATAAGGCCGATCCAGCCTGCTACCTTTACAGAATCCTTAGCCATCTGCAGGTTCTTTCCCTTGGCCGCTATGATGCAGCTGACACCGATCACAAAGACTGCGGCGAGAACCCAGCCACTCGTCACGGCATGGAAGAACTTATTGAGTGCGACAGGTGATGTGGCGACTGCAATGAAGTCAGACATAACGTTGCGCATCTGGTCGGGATCAAACTCCATTCCGACCGGATACTGCATCCACGCATTGGCAATGAGGATCCAGAGAGCGGACAATGAAACGCCGATAGCTACAAGCCATGTGGAAGCAAGGTGGAAACCGGGGGATACCTTCTTCCAGCCGAAGAACATCACCGCGAAGAATGTAGCCTCCATGAAGAAAGCGAGAAGACCCTCGATGGCGAGAGGCGCTCCGAAGATGTCTCCCACAAACCAGCTATAGTTCGACCAGTTTGTGCCGAATTCGAATTCGAGAATTATACCGGTGGCAACGCCAATGGCGAAGTTGATGGCGAAGAGGATCATCCAGAATTTCTCCGTCTTAAGCCATTTCTCTGACTTAGTGCGGTAATAGATCGTCTCCATCACGGCGATGATTAGGCTGATTCCGATCGTCAGCGGAACAAAGAGCCAGTGGACTATTGCGGTCAATGCGATCTGAAGTCGCGACCAGTCGACTACTTGAATCAAATCTTCCATGGTTTTTTATTTAGTTTTA
>JAIECF010000007.1 GCA_029068655.1 Muribaculaceae bacterium
ATATGAAAGTTTAAAGCAGTAATTTTGCATCATCAAAATCAACCCAAAAACACTTAAAACAATGAAAAAGATTTTCACATTCATCATCGCCTTTATGGCGTGTGCGTCAGCTATGACAGCGCAGGCTTCTGACGACAAGTCTACTCCAATACCGATTGCTATAAATATACCTCCAGATCAGACTAAACCCAAGCCATCAATTCACCGCGCTCCCATGCGCATATGCGTAGACGCGTATTACGACGCGCTCTCAGGCTCCATCTCAATAATATATGACGGAGAGGCCGAAGGAGAGGTAAACCTCTACAGCGACGGGGTACTCATAGACAGCTCTTCCGAAATCAGCACCACATTCCTGATCTCCGACTCCGGAGTCTACACCATCGAGATCGTCACGGAATCCTGGACCGCAACCGGCTCCTTAGTATTCCACTCTATCTAACTCAGTTACAATGCAATTCCTATAGAGAACTATGAACAGAATATTGATAGCAATTTTCATGCTGGTCATTACAGCAAATAGCATCTGTCGTGGACAGACTAAAAACAGATGGAACGTCTATGCAGGAGGAAGCATCTCGCATCTTTGCGAAACTCCTTTTGCAGGCACCGACAAAAATTATGGCTGGGGAGGAGGAGCATTCATCGGAGGTGGCTATGAAATCAATTATACCCCTCATTGGAGCCTCACTCCTCGACTTGAATTCTCCTTCGATAACAATGGAGGAACGCTTAGCTCGAAAAATGAGAGCTTCTTCAACAACCATGCAAGATGGGAAAACTACTGGAGTGTAAGTATTCCAATCAACGTATCATACAGATTCAGCGTGTCTGACAATATTGGTCTACGTATAGGGGTAGGACCATATCTACAGACAGTCATGAGCGGTAAAAAATATGTCGGCATACATGACTCAGAAACCATGGTATCGACTGTTAAGAAGGAATCCCTCTCCGGTACTTTCGATCAGAGATTCAACATAGGAGCTGCAGGAGAAATTGTCATCGAGACCAAGAATCACTTATCCTATGGTCTGCGTGTTAAATATCCGCTCATCAAAAGGGGATGGCTCATGAACACTCTGACTCTTTCTGTAGGGGTTGGCTATTCCTTATGAAATCAACCTCTACAAAGAATATGAATACAAACCATGAATATGAGCAGAGCATTAACATTATCAGCGATAATCTCTACAGCAGTGCTGTTGATGACGCTTCCAATAAGAGTACAGCAGTTCTTGATAAGTCCGGAAGTTGGCTACGAATGATCCGCACTACATATAGGTGGGAAAAGTAACGATGCTCTCACCTCTCACTCCGGAAAATCCGAAGGCATAAGCAGTCCAAACGCATGCATTGACATAACAAAACAGGGCGATTGAGCGTTAATTCAGATAAAAAGACATTTTGAGTATCCACACAAAACCCAAGAAGCCATGAAAGTGAAAATCATCGCCCTCATAGCCGTGCTTTTCGGACTCGCCGCCACGAGTTGCATCTCCAACAAGAAATATGCTGAGCTACAGGGAAAATACAACGACCTCCAGAGTGAATACAACTCCACGCGCGAGCAGCTTATCACCACGAGCGCCGAGGCTAAAAACCTCACCTCCCAGCTTGATGTGGCCAACAGGAGCAACGACGAGCTGAAGAAGGGCATGAGCCAGCTCAAGCATACCCTCGACAAGAGCCTTGAGGCCAACAATCAGGGAAGCGCCAATATCTCAAAACTCGTAGATGAGATCAATGCCTCCAACAAATACATCAAGCAGCTCGTGGAGGCTAAATCCAAATCTGACTCCCTCAACATAGCCCTCACCAACCGCCTGACACGCTCACTGAGCAACGACGAGCTGAAAGACGTAGACGTAAAGGTACTCAAGGGTGTCGTATACATCTCACTCGCCGACAATATGCTCTTCAAGAGCGGCAGCTATGAAGTGAGCGACCGCGCTATGGAGACACTCTCCAAGATCGCCAAGATACTCAAGGACTACAAGGACTTCGACGTGCTCGTGGAAGGCAACACCGACAACGTGCCCATATCGAAGACCAACATCCGCAACAACTGGGATCTCTCCGCACTCCGCGCCTCCTCCATCGTTCAGGTACTCCAGACGAAGTTCGGCATCAACCCGCAGCGTCTCTCGGCAGCCGGCCGCGGCGAGTTCAACCCCATCACCGACAATGACTCCGAGGTAGGCAAGCAGCGCAACCGCCGCACCGAGATCATCATCACCCCGAAGCTCGACGACTTCATGGACCTCATCGACAAGGCCCCCGAATCCAAAGACTGACATTTCCCGCTCCACTATAAATGCTCCGGCTCATCCGAGTCGGAGCATTTAGTTTTTTATTTAATATTTTCTTTGATATTCGAAGATTATTGTTAACTTTGCAATCACATCCTGACATTTATAAAGAAACAACCTACAATTTTACCCTTAATGCGATTCCGAATCAACATAAAACCAAACGTAATACCGGCGTGGCTCACCGTCGCTATCTGTCTCCTGACGCTATATGCATGCAATGAGGAGAAGAAATACCGGATCGGCGTGTCGCAGTGCAGCCAGGACGACTGGCGCATGAAGATGAACGACGAGATACAGCGCGAGATAATGTATCATGAGGATGCAACAGTAGAGATACGCTCCGCCGACGATGACAGCCGCAAACAGATAGATGATATCCGCTATTTCGTCGACAACGGCTTCGACGTCATAATAGTCTCGCCAAACGAGGCCGCCACACTTACGCCCGTGATAAAGGAGGTATACGACAGCGGTATACCCGTCATCATCTTCGACCGTAATATCGACGGAGACAGCTACACCGCCCGTATCGGAGCCGATGACGAAGGACTCGGAAGAGCTGCCGCTCATTATGCCCTCAGTGTCGCCGGACCCGCTCCGAATGCAATTGAGATATATGGACTGAAAGGGTCCACACCCGCCGATGGGCGCCATAAGGGATTCTCGAAAGAATTCACCGCTAAAGGAGGCAATATCCTTGCTACTACCACAGCAAACTGGAAGAAGGAAGAGGCCATCCCCGCTGTCGACTCCCTTCTTAAAACATACTCTGAAGTTGACGTGATATTCGCCCACAACGACCGCATGGCCATAGGTGCTTCCGAGGCAGCAAAAGCTTTAGGACGAGACGATATCAAGATCATTGGTATCGACGCAGCCCCTGAAATAGGTATCAAGGCTGTCGCTGACAGCATTATCGACGCCACATTCCTCTATCCTACGGAGGGACACCGAGTGATCCGCACCGCACTCTCAATCCTTAAAGGAGAACCATACGAGAGGGAGACCATCATGCCGGCCTCCTCTGCAGTAGACGTCGGCAACGCAGATATTCTGTTGCGCCAGAACGAGACACTCGTAGATGAGACCGATAAGATAATAATCCTGAAGAAAAGCATTGACGACTACTGGGCGCAATATGCCACCCAGAAATCACTCTTCTACGCCTGCATAGCCATCATACTGCTTCTCTTCGGTGTGGTATTCCTCGTGCTCCGCGTCTACTGGCAGCATAAGCGTCACCGCGAGGTGCTGCTTGAGCAGAACCATGAGCTGGAATCGCAACGCGATCAGCTTGCCGAGCAGCGTGACCAGCTTCAGGACCTAAACAGCAAGCTCGAAGACGCCACCCAGTCGAAACTGATGTTTTTCACCAACGTTTCTCACGACCTCCGCACTCCCCTCACACTAATCGCCGAACCTGTAGCACAGCTTGCATCCGCGACTAACCTAACGGCCTCCCAGCAGGTTCTTATTAAGATCGCCGACAAAAATGTAAGGATTCTACAGCGTCTCATCAACCAGATCCTCGATTTCCGTAAATATGAGAACGGCAAGCTCAACCTGCATCTGACGGAGGTGGATTTCCGACAGACCATCAAAGACTGGACTGAATCATTCGTACAGCTGGCACGAAAGCGCGACATCAAGCTACGTCTTGAATCTCCGGAAGGAGACGCTCCCATCGACCTCGCCATTGACGTCGAGAAGATGGAGCGTGTCTTCTTCAACCTCGTATCCAATGCCTTCAAGTACACACGCGACAATGGCCACATAACAATATCATATTCCATAAGTGACGCAAGGCTGACACTGCGTGTCGCAGATACAGGAGAAGGCATCAGCGAACGTGACCTCGGAAATATCTTCGACCGCTTTTATCAGGTTGACCGCATACATCCCAAGGGATCCGGCATCGGACTTTCGCTTGCCAAGGCCTTTGTGGAGCTGCACGGGGGTTCCATAACTGTAGAAAGCGAACTCAACAAGGGTTCGGTGTTTATCGTGACCCTCCCTGTGGTGCATGTGGCCGATACATCGCAGGCTGTCGACAAGCAGATCGGTGCATCTGCTGTAGAAGCCGAGCTTGACAACATCGAGGGCGATGCAGAATTCGGATCAGACCAACCACTGGTGCTTGTCATCGACGACAACCACGATATCCGCGAGATGGTAGGCGAGCTTCTGAGCTCAGACTACAACGTGATAACCGCCAATAATGGCAGCGACGGACTCAAAAAAGCCGCGAAATACGTGCCCGACCTTGTGATATGCGACGTCATGATGCCTGTCATGGATGGTCTGGAATGTTGCCGTCGGCTTAAGCAGGAACCCGTCACCTCCCACATCCCGGTGCTTATGCTTACGGCCTGCTCAATGGATGAACAGCGTGTCCAGGGCTACGATAACGGTGCAGACGGCTACCTGTCTAAACCCTTCTCGACGGATGTGCTGAAATCTCGCAGCGCGAGCCTGATACGCAACCGCCGCATAATTAAAGATCTGTGGCAAAATCCGGCTACGAAGGTCCTGAACGACCCCGGCAGTAAGCCTCAAGAGAAGACCATGGGAAAACAGCCGCCCTCTAATGCTAAGCCTATGCCGCCGAAAGACGCTGAAAACGAATTCTACGCTCGTTTCCTTAAGATATTCCGGGAGGAGATGGGCAATCCCGAGACCACCGTCGACAGTCTCGCATCCAGGATGGGACTCGAGCGCACACAATTCTATAGAAAGATAAAGGCCATCACCAACTACTCTCCTGCCGAGCTTATACGCAACCTCCGCCTGAAAAAAGCCCGCGCACTCGTCACCGGATCGGAAAAGAGCATCTCTGAGATAGGATACGAAGTAGGATTCTCCACTCCGGCCTACTTCACCAAATGCTACCGCGAGGCCTACGGCGAGACACCCACCGAAACCCGCCAGAAACTCCAATAGTCATATTGCCGATATGAAATAAGATTTGCAAAGTTCACAGGAAAACATTATTTTTGCACTAAAATAGAGATCAATGGAAGAAATCTACATAAAATACCCTATAGGGGAGCAGGATTTCAAGATGCTCAGGGACGGGGGATTCTCCTATATCGACAAAACTCGATATATTGAGAAGATTACGAACGACAGTAAATACATATTTCTTGCCCGTCCACGACGCTTCGGAAAAAGCCTGTTTCTGTCCACACTTCAGTATTTCTTTGAGGGCAGACGAGATCTCTTCAAGGGCTTATATATCGATTCCACTGATTGGGACTGGAAGCCATATCCTGTGTTTCGCCTTGACCTCAATACTGACAGTTATGATGAGCCGGGAAGACTTGACGGTGTAATAGACCGTCTTTTCAGAAAATGGGAGAATACATATGATGTAGATGTCAAGGATAGCGATTTCTCACAAAGATTCAGCACCATCTTAGAGACAGCACATAAAAAGACCGGCAGACAAGTGGTGATTCTCGTTGACGAGTATGACAAACCATTGGTTGCCAATATTCACAACAAAGAGAATATAGAGCATTACCGCAACCGTCTTTCCTCCATATACTCCAATTTTAAAAGTTCGGCTGAACATATACGTCTTGTATTCCTGACCGGAGTTAGCCGATTTGGCAAACTTAGTGTTTTTTCCGATCTCAACAACATTCGGGATATAACCTTTCTGGATGAGTTCGCAGATATCTGCGGCATAACGGAAAAAGAAATGCTTGAATACTTTAAGCCGGGGATTGCAAAATTAGCCGAAAAGGAAGATATCTCCTACGAAGAAGCCTGCATTAGATTAAAAAAGAACTATGACGGCTATAGATTCGCAGCCGAAGGCAGCGATATCTACAACCCATGGTCGATTCTGAACGCAATGGCTGACTCAAAGATCGCCAACTATTGGAACGACACCGGTATGCCCAGAATCGTCGCCCAAACCCTGAAGCGCGTAAATGCCAATCTTCCTGAGATGTTTGACACGTATTGTACGGAAGACGACTTGAAAGGTCTCGACCTGTTGACGCCACAGCCTCTCGCGCTCCTTTATCAGACCGGCTACCTCACCATAAAGAGCTATCATCCGAAAATCAGACGATACAGGCTTGGAATTCCCAACGATGAAGTCAAGGACGGCCTTTTTAAGGTACTTCTGCCCTATTACGTAAAAAGCCTTTCCGACAAGGAAGAAAAGAAGATCATATCCGATATGGTGATGTACTTCATCCTTGGTGATGCCGACGCAGCCATGAAGTGCCTTCAGGCATATTTCGCCGGTGTCCACTTCAAGATGAAGATGGACAATGAGAATAACTTCCACAATGCCTTCTTCCTGCTGATGGATCTCGTGGGGCTTGAGACCGAAGCTGAATCCACTACATCAGACGGAAGCATCGATATCGTTATCAAGACCGAAGACTACATCTACGTAATTGAGCTTAAATACGACAAAAACGCCGACGAGGCAATGAAGCAGATTGAAGACAAGAAATACTCTCGTAAATTTCAGGCTGACGGTCGCCGGATTATAGAGATCGGAGTCAACTTCTCATCAGAAACCCGATGTATAGAAGACTGGAAAACGAGAATCGTATAGAAAGCGACCTTTAGAAATTCGCGGCAACGGCGGAGTTACCGCAACCCGCCGGTCAAATAATGTATTCACATTTTCTTAAAAACCACGGTGTCTCCTTTGGTCCACGGAGTATACTTTATTCCGGTGGGCGTCACGAACCCTACCCGGAGTGACTTTGGTCCCTTCTTCAGGTTTCCTTCTGTCTGGCTGAGCTTTACCGTAACCTCATTCCCTTCTGTGGATGCCGTGACGGTATAGTCAGCATATTCGCCGTCCCTGAATTCGAAGCCATCCCCGGCGTCCTCATATATTCGTCTGGCAGCCTTACCTTCGGGATCAAGGTTTACCAGCAAGGTAAGCCTGTCGGTGTTGTATTCCGTAGTATTTTGGCTTAATTCCGCCACAGGAATGATGGAACCGGGGCGTTGATAAAGATTGGCCTGAAATCCGTCGTCAGGTGTATCCTCAAGCACGATTTTATTCCATTCTCCGCTTGGTCTGGCTGTAGTCTCCGACCATCTCGGCACGACCATCAGGTCTCCACCAAGCAGGAACGCCTCCTGCTCCGAACGGAGCGACGGATCCTTCACATCTGCGAAAAACAGCGGACGCATAACCGGCATACCATCCTCATATGCCTCACGGAAAAGTGTGTAGATATAAGGCAGAAGCCTGTAGCGCCGGTTGATTGCCGTCCTGCACGACTCTAATGTTTCAGGCCCGAACGCCCAGGGCTCCTGAGACCTTGTACCGGCGGCCGAATGGTTGCGTACAAACGGGAAATATACTCCCATGGAGGTCCATTGCGCTAAAAGCTCAGGCGTGCAGTCGTCAAAAAAGCCACCTATGTCCGGTCCGTTGAACGGCTGGCCAGATAATCCTAAGTTTATCGTCATCGGTATACTCATCTTCATCAATGCCGGATCAGAGGCATTGTCGCCCGTCCATGTAGCGGCATAGCGGTGTCCGCCAAGAAAATTCGAGCGCGTGAGCACAAACGGGCGTTTGTCAGGATTGGCGGCAAGGATTCCGTCGCGGCTCGCCTTTACCATATTGTATCCGTATACGTTGTGGTAGCGCAGATGCGGACCGGGAGCCAAGCCATCCCCACCGAGATGCCGGTTGTCCTCGGGCATCGTTGATGTCTCCACGTTGAATATGGCCGGCTCGTTCATATCGTTCCATACTCCGTCTATGCCGGTAGCCATATAGTCTTTATATAGCGTTCCCCACCATTCGCGCACTTCCGGACGCGTAAAGTCAGGGAAATGACAGGGACCGGGCCACACTTCTCCCACGTATGGCTTACCGGATGCATCCTTAACCCAGTAATCAGCGGCTGGCCCCTGGTCGTCTACCCGATATCCTTCCTCCACCTTTATCCCGGGGTCGATCATATAGACCGCCTTGAAGTTACGGTCGTGCAGATAGTCGTTGAGGCCTATCGGATCCGGAAACTTCTCCTTATCAAACGTGAAGATCTTGAAATTATCCATATAATCGATGTCCATCCATATCACGTCGGAGGGTATCCTGTTGATTCGGAGGGAATCGGCGATCTCTTTCACGCGGGTATCAGGGAAATAGCTCCAGCGGCATTGCTGGTAGCCGAGAGCCCATAGCGGAGGCATCTCGATATGTCCGGTCAGATCTGCCAAGGCTCTCAACACTTCTGCCGGAGATTCTTTCTCTATCACTATGACTCTGAAAGCGGGCCCCTCGCTCTCAAATACGATGTCTTCATCCAGACTCACGGACGACTTCCATGTATTGTCCGCGATCACGCCGAATGCAGTTCCGTCCTGACGTATACCCATCACCCAGGGATGGCTTTGGTAGAGTCGTCTTCCTTCGTCGGCCTCATATTTCGGCGCATCCGTATTCCAGAACCTCACTTCCCTGCCGTTTCTCCTCAACGGCCCGGAGACTTCGCCGTTGCCATAGAAATCCACTCCCTTTCCAACCGGAATACGCGCCACGCTTTTTCCGTCAGATGTCGAGAACTCCGGCCGCAGATTCCATTCGGCAGGCACATCTCCGACTGATTTCAGTTCATTCATAAAAATCGGAGAGGGTTCATGCCGGGCGGCCTCATATCCTGAAGGATAGAACACAGCGACATCCTCGCTATTCATATAGGAACGCTCTGAAGCGGTAAGCTCCATTCCTATTCCGATGGTTAAAGCCATTGTCAAAACTCTTTTGAAATTCATTCTTTAGTACATAACAACCTATCTATATAACACATTAAATGCTTACATCTGCAACAGAATTCCGCGGTTTCATATGCGAGACAAAATTTATATGTTTTTGTCTTGCACATAATACAAAAAATGCCTAATTTTGTCCAATAGACAAGACAGGCCATGATTAATAAAAAGTTAACATATCTCATTATAACCATTCTGATGGTGCTTCCATCCTGCGGAAAGGATGATGAAGTGAAATATAGGATCGGAGTCGCCCAATGCAGCGGCGACTACTGGCGTGAGAAAACCAATCTCGACTTGCGGACGGAGCTGCTCAACCATCCAGATGTAGAGCTCGACATCCGAAATGCCGACAACGACTCACATCGTCAGCAGGAAGACGTTCGTTATTTCATAGACAACGGATATGACCTGATAATACTTGCCCCTAACGAATCAGAACCACTCGTAGATGCAGTTCGGGAGGCCAAGGCCAAGGGTATTCCGGTGGTCACTTTCGACCGCCGAGTAGATAGCGATGACTTCACGGCACATATGGAAGTGGACAACTACGCTCTCGGAAAAGGAGTTGCCGAATATGCAGCAGCCACTCTCAGCGGCAGACCGCTGAAGATATTCGAGATACGAGGTCCCGAATCAGCCTCTCCCGCCCAGTTGCGCCATGAAGGATTCATGGATGAAGTAAATGAGCATCCTGATATGGAGGTCGTAGCAAGCGAATTCGGCCAATGGGACGATGTTAGGGCCGAAGCCTTGACCGATTCACTGATAAAGATCCATCCTGAGATAAATATGATCTATGCCCATACCGACCATATGGCGCTCGGTGCCTCAAGAGCCCTTAAGAAGAATGGCCGCGACGATGTGGCGGTGATCGGAATCGACGGCTTTCCACAGCAGGGAATAAAAGGCGTTTCAGACGGAGACCTAACCGCGACATTCCTTTACCCTACCGAAGGACAACGCCTGCTCAACATAGCCATATCCATTCTTAAAGGTGAGCCTTACGAACGGATCACGCGTGTCGCTCCCCTTTCTCCTATCGATTCATCAAATGCCGATATTCTACTTGCGCAGGATACATTGCTCAATGAAAGAACCTCCAAGATCACGTTGCTCAACGACAAGATCAACCGGCAGCTGGCACGATACAATACTCAGAAGCTTCTGCTATGGGCATTCGTAGTGATAGCTTTGCTCCTTTGCGGACTTATTATCGCACTCCTTAAAAGCATGCAGGCCCACCGCCGCCATCAGAAGGAACTTGAAGCTAAAAACACCCGGCTGCAGGAGGAGAAGGACAAGCAGGAGGCACTCTACGCCAGGCTTGAGGAAGCCACCAGATCCAAACTGATGTTCTTCACAAACGTCTCACACGATCTCCGCACGCCGCTGACACTTATAGCCGGTCCCGTGGAGCAGGTGGCCAAGGATCCTGGCCTCAACCCCAAAAACCGTTCCTTGATGCAGATTGCCAGAAAAAACGTGGCCATACTGCGTCGCCTCATCGACCAGATACTCGACTTCCGGAAATACGAGAACGGCAAGGCTGAGATTAAGCTGTCGGAAGTCTCGTTTCCGAAATTGCTTAAAGACTGGACCGAATCCTTCAAGGAAATTGCCCGTAAACGCGATATCCGCCTTTCTATCGACATCAGTCCCACCGAGCATACGGTTGCCGTAGACGTAGAGAAAATGGAACGTATCTTCTTCAATCTCATGAGCAACGCTTTCAAGCATACCCCCGACAACGGAAAGATCACCGTGACTTTCCGTCAGACTGACTCCGAAGTGTCATACTCAGTGATAGACACCGGCTGCGGAATAGACACATCGGAGATCGAGCGTATCTTCGACCGCTTCTATCAGGCCGATGGTGCGAACCCGAAAGGTTCCGGCATAGGACTCACCCTCACGAAGGCGTTCGTCGAGCTGCATGGAGGCTCCATCATGGTGAAAAGCGGAAAAGGAAAGGGAAGCGAGTTCACCGTGACCTTTCCCGTCCGCCATACTGATTCCAACCAAGAGGTCGACTCACATATATCCGCTACAGACATAGAGACAGAGCTCGCCTCAATAGAGGCAGACACTTCTGATTTTAACGACGAGAAACCGACCCTTCTCGTCATAGACGACAACCGTGATATACGCGATATGATAAGCGCCCAGTTAGGCAAAGATTACAACGTTCTGACAGCCACCGACGGCCTGCAGGGAGTAAGAATGGCCGCCAAGTATGTCCCCGACATCATTCTCTGCGATGTGATGATGCCGGTAATGGATGGTTTCCAGTGCGTAAAGGAGCTGAAGGAGGAGGTCTCGACCTCCCATATCCCGGTGCTCATGCTGACTGCCAGCTCCATGGATGAACAACGCATCATGGGCTACGAGCACGGCGCTGACGCATACATGCCTAAGCCTTTCAGTCTTGAAGTGCTCGCGGCGCGCTGCCGCAACCTCCTGCAGAACCGACAGCGTATCCGCGAGCTCTACAGTTCCCCAGCCGCTCATCCACAACCCAACGACCTGAAAACACAGAAACCTTCACAACGCCCCAACGATGTGGAAAGCGAGTTCTACAGTCGTTTCGTGCAGCTTGTGGAGGAACGGCTCTCCGATCCTGACCTTCAGATATCAGAGATAGCCTCAGCCATGAATCTCGGTCAGTCGCAGTTCACGCGCAAGATAAAGACACTGACCAACTACACTCCCGTCGAACTGATCCGCCGGATGCGTCTTCAGAAAGCCAAGACCCTCCTGCTCGGCTCGGAGAAGACCGTCAGCGAGATCGCCTTCGAGGTCGGGTTCACGTCACTCGCCTACTTCTCCAAATGCTATAAGGAAGAATTCGGCTCATCCCCCTCCGAAGCTCGCCAATAAAGTTTCTGCGACCTTTATCTTCTTGCTATGGTTTAGAGATACGGAATACCAATAGCGGCTGCGGAAGTGACTTCGACTCATATTTTCTGATCTTGTCGAGAGTAGCGGAATTTGCACTTGAAAGGGCAGCCTCTCCCGGAGCTCACTACATTCACAAAGAGATACTTGCTGCTGTCGATGAGGTAGTAGGCCGGGGAAAGAGACTGCTCCGGAGTCAGCCTGATGCAGGAATACTCCGGTTTAAGACAACCTTTTTCGAGATCCCTCATGATATCGGGCCATGTACCTTCCGCAAAACCTATACAGAGTACATCAAACAGTCCCCGGGCTGACTCGGGGCAACAGGTGATCTGAATGCCACCGGCCACCACGGGCACACCGCGACGGCGACATGCGGGTCTTGAGTTCCATATCCATCGGGCGCATGTTCATCAATGGTTGAATCAACGTGACTTTCATTTTTATGCTGTGTAAGTTTATAACTGAGCTTGCCTTAATTACACCGAAAGATCTTACTTGGTTTCGTATTCTGCGAGTTGATGTACGAACCTCGCCATATGATGTATGAAGCCGTAAAATAGGGCCCAACTTACATCACCAAGAAGATGGATATCCAGGACATCGCAGAATTCAACAAGGGAATGGTTGCAACATTGCAATACATAATACCAAGGACCGCGACTTCAACACTATAAGATTGCAAAAATTCCTTAATGAAGTAAAAAGGACCTATATTTGCATCATAAAACATAAGCAATGGTGATGACGGACTCATTGGAGCAGTGGCATACCGATACCGACATCAAATTAAGCCAGCAACATAATGACCACTGACTTACGACACGATGCCGCTGCGCGCCGCCCAGTCTCCTTTCTTGAGGAGGCGGGCGGCAATTTTTACCGACTCCACTATAGTATGCTTGATAATATCACAATCGCTTTTGAGAGCACGTACGCAGGAAGCTGCGTTTACTTCTTTCTTCAAAATATTTTAATCATATAGTGATCGAGTTTGAAGAAAAATTATTATCTTTGCGATTGCTGAGGCACACCATATGCATGATGCTTTAGCAGACACCGTTTATGCAAAAACCGAATCTCTACATAATCGCCGGGTGCAATGGAGCAGGTAAGACAACTGCTTCATTCAATGTCTTACCACAGATTTTGAATTGCAGGGAATTCGCCAACGCAGATGAAATAGCCAAGGGACTGTCACCGTTCTGTCCGGAATCTGTAGCGATACAGGCAGGTAAACTGATGTTGGAGCGCATTTGAAACCTTGATGTCAGATGGAGTATCTTTTGCTATATAGACCACACTGGCTACCCGCAGCTATAAGAATCTTGTCCTAAAGGCTCAGAAAAAGGGATACAATGTAAGTCTGCTGTTCTTCTGGCTGGAATCTCCTGAAATGGCTTGCGAGAGAGTACATAAGAGGGTGAGTGAAGGAGGACATAATATCCCTGTGGAGACAATATTTCGCCGATATTGGCTCGGCCTCGAGAATCTTTTCCGCATATTCATGCCGACAGTAGACTATTGGGCGTTATATGACAATAACTTTCTGCCAAATCTCATAGCAGATACAGATGGCGTATATGACAAATTATTATTTAATCAAATAAAAGATAAATCATGTCAGAGAAAGAAAAAATAGAAATTCGAGAGAAACTTGATAAAGCATTGAAAGAATCCTTTTTCAAGATGATTGACCTGAAAAAGAAATTAGGTCAGACGGTCATCATAGCTGATGGGAATGGAATGCCCATCGAGGTCTCAGCCGAAGAAGCTGAAAGGATTGCCCGCACCCAGGAATAAACGGATTCTGCATAAATCTCTTCAGATAAAAATCCGTCTTAATGAGTCCACCTCGTAGACAGTCAATATGTCAGGCCGAAATGCCATAATGGCACTATATTGTAACTTCCGAATTCAATGTCATCCTTAACTATTATTCCATTTGGATCGCCTTCAAGTTGCTTCTGACCTTTATTCTTTCCACCTACCTCAAAGATGTAGTCTCCAATCCTGAAATCAGATATACGGGAGACCGATACATCATCAGCCAATTGCCTCAGCATGGAGGAATGAAGTGAATTATCCATCATAACTGGAATTTTTTACAAAGATAACCATTATTATCCGAAAAATCCCTATCACAGGGATAAATTTCACTAAAAACATCCCTATAATAGGGACGTTTTTGCCAATAATCATCCCTATAGCAGGTATTTTGACCTGAAAAAGAATTTAGTTCAGACCGACATCATATCCAAGAAATTTCTACCCACACATTCTCGGTAGGGACACACGGCTCGTGCGTCCACCTCATACATCTATGCCTCAACGAAAGGTCTCCCCACAATTAGACCCTATAGTAAGCCATAATTATAGTCGACACCGCCATAAAGTATAGTTAACAAAATCGCGCCCTCACCTATTTTTATTAATCATACTTAATAAAATTGCATTTTTTCATCATTTCATTTGGTACGATTAACAAAAAAAATTATCTTTGCGTTATGGAAATCATCAGTAGGGATTCATACATCAACCACATCATGCGGTATATCAATAAAGGCATGATGATAGCGCTCACAGGGCAACGCCGCGTGGGAAAGAGTTATACACTTCGACAGATAGCTGAGACGCTTAGTGAAAAAGACCACGATGCAAACATCATCTACATCAATAAGGAGAAGAAGAAATTCGCAGCTATACGTACGGATGATGACCTGTCAGCATATCTTGAAGGAAAGATAGACGAGGATAAAGATAATTATCTACTTATTGATGAAGTTCAAGATATCGAAGGGTTTGAGAAAACCCTGAGGAGCCTGAATGCCGATGAGGAATGCCAGATAATAGTCACCGGAAGCAACGCCAAGATGCTGTCGTCCGAGCTTTCCACCTATCTGGGTGGGAGGTACATCGACATCCATATCCAAAGCCTTACCTACCGGGAATTCCTGACCTTTCACAGACTCGAGGATTCGCAGGATAGTCTGGACAAATATCTCTCGGTCGGAGGCCTCCCCCATCTCTACAGGCTCGGACTCGACAACGAGGATATGATATGGGAGTATATCCACAATATCTACAATACCATAGTGCTTAAGGATGTCGTGGAACGCGAAGGGCTGCGCAACGTGACACTATTTGAGAATATAATGTCGTTCATCAGCGATAACACAGGACAGCTTTTGTCGGCCACATCCATCTCAAAATATCTTAAGTCTCAAAAAATAGACCTTACCCCCATAACCGCGATAAACTATCTCAAATCAGCCGGCAACGCATATATCGTCAACAAGGTTCAGCGCTATGACATACACGGCAAGAAACTGCTTGAGACCAATGACAAATACTATTTCGAAGACCTTGGATTGCGGAACTCCCTGGTAGGAAGCGATCGTACGAAAGACGTGGAGAAGTTGATGGAAAACGCCGCATACCTTCATCTGAAGAGCCTTGGCTATAAGGTATATGTCGGGACATTGCCAAACGGGGAAATAGACTTTGTCGCGGAAAGGACCGGGAAGACCGTATATTTCCAGATAGCCTACCTGCTGGCCGACGAAAAGACGATGAAGCGGGAATTCGGAAATCTACTCGCCATAAAAGACAACAATCCGAAATACGTTGTCACCATGGATCCCATTTCAAAGCCAAAGGACTACGACGGCATCACCCACCTCTCCCTCCGACAGATGCTCCTGACCGATTCCTTCTGACACATCACAGAATTCCCTTTTAATGCGTGACTCCTGAAATGACTTGCGAGAGAGTGCATAAGAGGGTGAGTGAAGGAGGACATAATATCCCTGTGGAGACAATATTTCGCCGATATTGGCTCGGACTCGATAATCTTTTCCGGATATTCATGCCGATAGTGGACTATTGGGCATTATACGATAATAACAATGAGACGAGTATAATTGCAAATTCTCAAAAGATAATAAACCATACCTTATACACAAAAATTCAAAATTCGACATGTCAGAGAAGGAAAAAATAGAACTAAACGACAAGCTCAATAAGGCTTTAAAGGATTCATATCATAAGATGATTGACATGAAAAAGAAATTAGGTCAGACGGTCATCATAGCCGATAAGAATGGGATGCCTATCGAGGTCTCAGCCGAAGAAGCTGAAAGAATCTCCCGTGCTCAGGCATAATGTTATAATGACTATTCTTCTGACATAGTTTTATTCCAATATTTATTTCTGTGAAAATCTGTTAGTTCATGCCTGAATAAGATCTGCGCATAACCGACTCAGTTCGGATTTAGGAATTTAGGAGGCTTAGGCGCTGACCTCCCATTCAGAGTCGCAGAACGCAGATTCGCTCAGAGTTCTATTTAAGAATCCGGTAATTCAGATAAGTTGTGGTAAGTGGGCTGAGAGAACGCCGGCTTCGCATCGGCCGGAGCATGCATAAAAGCTACGCAGTCTATTCATGGGTAGGAGACTTCCCAGCCTCCTGTGTGCCGTTTTCCCCATTCCTGCAATCCGAGATGAGCGAGCCTCAGCGCTATCGGCTTCCAAGTGCTGGCACTGAAAGCTGACAGATTATGATTACCTCCGCGATCGCGGCCCCTTCGCCCCTCCGCGTGAGCCACCCCAAGCGTCCCTTCCTCCCCAGCGCACCTGGCGTGAGAAACAGAAAAAGGATGCCGCATCGGAGGCAAAACGGCAGTCGGGCGCTCCCGACGAGGATTTTGAGGGTATAGGCGCGGACCTCTTTTCAGAGTCGCAGAAAAGGCAGATTAACACAGAATCAATATAAAGATATAGTATTCATCGGTCTTTGACTTCCGATAGATTACATCTCTAAAGTTTCAAGTTGAGAAAAATTACCATCGACACTGTTTACTTTATTCTCCTTCCCGGTATAAGATTATCGAGAGGAGTTTTTTTATCTCCTAAACTGATAACTGACAACTGACAACTTATACAACTATGGATTACGGATAAAAATTTAATCACTAAGTGAGCAAGTTTGACGAAAAATTATTATCTTTGCGATTGCTAAGGCATCTGCAACGCAGAGCCGAAGCGGACATAATGATGATGAGCGTCAAACTCTCGGCAATCTGACATTGAGAATCTGGACAATTTTCAAACTAAGCAGAAAGCAAGTGATGACGCTCACGCTCCACGTATATATCTCAGTTTCGATGAACTGCCATATATGCCAAAAGCGTGAGCTTTTTCTTGTTACTCTTAGTAAGGCAGTCCAGAGCCCTCAGTGTGGTGACAATGCATAGAGCTCGCGCTTCTTGTGTCATTATAGCGGCTGATAAAAAGATTACTAACCGAGTAACTGATAACGAAAATGAGATGTAAAAACTGTGGATGGGAAAATCCTGAAGGTCTAACAAAATGTGAGAAGTGTAACGGGAGTTTAAATGAAGCTTCTTCAGTGCACAACCCGACAACTCCAGTTTCCGACAGAATGAGAAGCACAGTATCGGAGGGTGTAATATTTACAGACCAAACTTCTGGTGTCGCTCCTAAGACATGTCCAAAATGTGGATATCCGGTAAGTGACTCTTCTACAAGCTGTCCTAACTGCAACCATGAACTGCAACCGGCTCCGACCGCTATACAATCTACAACATGTAGATCCTGCGGTACAGAGGTCGCACCCAACGCTAAGTTCTGTTCTTCATGCGGAACGCCCGTTGCTGCCGAATCTCCACAACCGCGTAAAATACAACGTTCCAACATGGGAACCGTTATGGGCGGTCCTATTGTAGGACCCGCATCCGTAAATCCCTTCTGTACGCTTAAGCCAATAGCTTGGCAGGGAGAGGATGTAAACTATAATCCTATTACTTATTCCGGCGACACTATAGTCTTGAATCGCGCCAATACAGATGCCAACAACCACTCGATCACATCTCGCGAGCAGGCTGTCCTGACTTGTGAAGATGGAGAATGGTATATCGAAAACAGAAGTGATCTACGGACAACGTTCCTTCGTGTTAACGGGAAAGTTAAGTTGACCAATGGAGATATTATTGTGCTTGGAAATAGGGAATTCGAGTTCAAGGGTTAAGAAGCATGTGCGCATACATTAGCTGTAATAGGTGTGACTTTCACACCGGGTCTTTAATCGATGGTAAGTATACCGTCGACCGGCCTCTCGGTGAAGGTACGTTTGGCAAGGTCTATCGAGTCAAACGCAACTCAGACAGCAGAATATTTGCACTGAAGCTCCTCAAATTATGGGAGGTCCAACCCCTTGAGAGAGAAAAACTTTTGAAGAGATTTGATCAGGAGTATGAGACAGGTCTGATTGAAAGCGAATATCTCGTGCAGTCCCATGGGAAAGGATCAGTCGAAGGGAATCCTTATATACTTATGGAATACTGTCCCGGAGGTGACCTGCTTCAAGGAGTTGAAACCGGGAACATAGATCTTCCCAAAGCTGCCTCTGAAATTCTTTTAGGCTTGAGGTCGCTGCACTCTAACGGAAAGGTTCACCGCGACCTAAAACCCGAGAATGTTCTCATAAAATCGAATGGCTCGGTTGCACTGACCGATTTTGGAATTGCAGGAGACAGGAATAAGCGTCTGACGGAAAGAGGACTCATGGGCATTCCTAAGGAAGTTTTCGGGACATATGCCTACATGCCTCCTGAGCAGGTCAATCCACGAAGAGGAGAGGCAACTGTTTTGCCAACTACTGATATGTTCTCCTTCGGAGTCATGATGTATCAGCTCATTACGTGTGAACTACCGTTTGGTAGTCTCAATAACGAAAGTGACCTTTATCAATATATAACTCGCGGGAAGACTGAAAATTGGAATCGGGAGGTGCTTAACAAGACCATTAATGGCAAGAAATGGCTTCCATTGATTGAGGGTTGTCTGAAAGCGGATTTTCATATACGCATTCAGTCTGCTGAATTAGCACTCTCTCTGGTGCCGGCTACAAAGAAAGTTGTACCTGTTATACCAGAACAGCCATCAGTAGTCGCCCATGCCAAAAATGGAATTTCTCTACGTATCATGCAAGGTGAGGAGTTTGGCAGGATATATAAGTTGACTGACATTATTAAAACTTCAGGCAAGCGACTGATCACAATCGGAAGGGACGATGAAGATATTCATAACACCATACCTATAAAAGAAACAGAAAGCTCATACATTTCACGCAAACACTGCACTCTGGAATACAATTCAGCCGCCAATACATGGTTACTTCGGGATGGCCAATGGGATGCATCCTCATTCTCAAAATGGAAAGTGTCGACGAATGGCACCTATGTAGGATCAAAGGAAGTACCGACAAACGGAATGATAATAAAAATCGGAGACATTATTTCCATAGGAGATGCAAAACTAAGAGTTGAAAGATATTAACGACAAAGCATTATATGGCACAAGCAACAAGCTATAAACGTACATTAGCGGGATCAGTGGGATCCGGAGTCAAGTCAGTCATTGGAGATAATGGCAGACGCTTCTATATCTTAGAGCATAAAGTATCGTCAAAATATCACAAGGCAGGGGAGGCTCAGAGAATCATAGTCGATGAGATAGAAATCGGACGGGATCCGAGATGTCAGGTCCGCTTCGATGAAGAGTTCTCAACGGTAAGCCGTCGCCATGCAGCGATAGTAAGGGATGGAGATAACTGGAAACTTGTACAACTTTCCAAGACTAATTCTACATATCTTAACGGTCACAAAGTAGAAAAGGAATGGTATCTTCAGAATGGTGACGAGATTCAGCTTTCCACCAATGGACCAAAACTGGGCTTTATCGCTCCTGCAGGCGACAAGGGTCTGGTGAAAAGCATAAGTATGACTGCAAGACTCAGTCTATTCCGTCAGCAGGCTCTCCGTCCTTACAAGACTGCAGTCTCCATCTTGGCTGCATGCCTTATTATTGGATGCGGTGTGGGGGCTTTCTATCTCCACAAACTTTATGAGAAGAATAAGGAACAGGCAGAATTGATCGCGCAAAATGAAAGGCGCCATGCGGAAGCTCTGGCTGTTCAGGATTCTCTCTTAACTCAGGCTACTTCAGAAAGGGAAAAGCTCTCCACTGAACTGACAAATCTTAAAAGTCAATTCGGGAAAGTAAGTAAGCAACAACGTAATATCGCAGTTGCCACCGGTAACATTGACAATACGGCAATTAACGCATGTCTGCCTAATGTATTCTTCATATATCCTACATCTATAGACGTAACCCTACCAAATGGAGAAAGCGGGACTCTCGATTGTTCTGAAAAGGACGTTCCAAGCTGGAGCGGCACTGGATTTCTTCTTGATAACGGGACATTCGTTACCGCTCGCCACGTAATCGAAGCATGGAATTTCTGGATGAACGGCAATGACATCAATGAAGACCTCGCTCAGCTTAATGCCATCATAAACAATGGAGGTAAGGTAAAGGCTCACTTCGTAGCAATATCTTCATCCGGTAAACGAATCAATCTTACAAGCGACCAGTTCTCGGTAAACCGGTCGGCAGATCAGGTTCGTCACGTCGATGATGGCATCAAGATGTCAATGGGAGGCGGCGGTAACACCGACTTCGCCTATGCTCGAGTTGGCCAGTCAGGAGGCTTGAAGTTCAACAAAGCTGCCAGCACATCTCTTGACAGAGGCACAAAACTGACCGTACTCGGATTTCCTCTTGGACTTGGAGCGAATTCAGCCACATCAATCAAACCAATTTCAAGCACCGCTACTGTTGGTGTCGATGGTCTTGACCGAGGTGTAATCCTCACCTCTGAAACAAATTTTGAACAAGGTTGCTCAGGAGGACCGGCACTGATAATGGATGAAACAGGCAACTTCACCGTTATTGGCATCGTATCCGCCATAGCAGGTCGAAACACAGGATTTATTGTACCAATAAGCTCAATCAACTAAACGATTATGGGAGCAAAAAACTTCATTACGCTACTTCTGGCGCTCGTTGCGATTCCTTCAACAGCTCAGATATTCAACTTTTCTCTTCGCACCAATAATCAGCAATTGATCGACAAAGCACTTTCCGGAGCTTTCGTTCGAATCAATCAGAGCTATGAATTGTGTGATACTGTAAAGGATGAACATTTTGGGCGAGACGGCAAAGACTATTTCAATATTGTTCCTTTTATTGGAGTCGAAACAGAGGCAGGGATTGTTTTTCCGAGCTCGGCGTTGACTCCATGGGCCAATGACAACGATTTCGACAAATATAAGGATAGGTATAAACCTCTTGCTACCAAATCGACCATCAGTCTACTGAATATAGGAGAAGAACAAGCTCCTGAATATTCCGGATCTCCATTAGAAGGCCACACCATCACCAAATATCTTTGCACTATTGCGGATACCACTCAGACTAAAAAAGGACTGAATGTAGATTCTATCTCAGGGAGAAAAGATGGATGGTTTATCTGGTTATCTTCCGAACATGATCTGGCTGAAACGGATACGGTAAAACTCACGAGTATAAAGAAAGACTTAGAAGTTCCTGTAAATGGGGAATGTATTCGCATAGACAGCCCTGAAATATCGGAAACTGTTTATGGCGGAATATATGTCACTCCGACTCAGACTGCTGTTGGACAGATTACATTTACTCTGACCGGGATAATGGTTTCTGATGAAGAGGGGTGGTTTTTAGATTTCCCGTTCATTGCGGAAAGAACGGAGAATAAACCCCTCACTCCGATCAAGGGAATAACTGATGAAAAAAAACTAAACCCACTTAAGGCCAAGAAGAAAAAATGAAAAGGCATCATAATATATCATTTCGACTTGTGTCATATACGGATGCTGCAGGTAAGTATTCTCCAAATGCATTCAGAAGTGGCAACGAAGACAACTTTTTTGTTGACGAGGATCTGACTGACGACACCACAAACCGAGCAGCACAGGATGAGATCCTCCAACTTGGGGAACTTGGCATGCTCATGGTTGTGGCGGACGGCATGGGTGGCATGAACGCCGGTGAGGTGGCATCTCAAATAGCTGTTGATACAGTCAGAGATGCCTTCAAGTCCGCGAATTTGACGGAATCCATTGTTGCCTCAGCTCAGACTCGCCAGAAATACCTTGAGCATGTGATAAAACAGGCAGACCGAAACATTAAGTCTGAATCAAAGAAAGATCGAAGCAAGGAAGGAATGGGTAGCACCATAATCATGGCGTGGCTATTTGGTGATGAACTTACAATCAGTTGGTGTGGCGATAGCCGTGCATATATTTTCAATGAGAAATCAGGCATCCGACTCATTTCTCAGGATCATTCTTACGTTCAGGAATTGGTCAACAAAGGACTGCTGACCTATGATCAGACTTTCGACCATCCCCAGAACAACATCATTACTCGGAGTCTTGGAGATCCGACAAAAGAGGCCCATCCTGAAAGCAAGACCTTGAAAATAGGTAGAGGAGATATTATTCTTCTATGTAGCGATGGGCTTTCAGGAGTCCTGAGAGATCGCAAAACCTACGACAGCCACGGCCATCCCTTCCCTGAGGAAAACATAGAGGACATAATCCGAACCCATACCTCGTCAATGAAGGAATGTCAGGAAGCTTTATGGATAGCTGCAGAAAGAGGCGGTTGGTATGATAATGTTACCGTAATTCTTTGCCAAATAACTGATGGTCCGGAAAGTCAATGGTCTCTAACACCTGCGTTATCCAATGTGAGTAATAACAAAGGCAAGAAAAAGATCGGATTATACGTAATCATCGGGATTCTGGTTATCTGTGCAATAATAGCGTCATTCTTCATCGGTAAAGGTATTCACACTTCAAAAGAGGAAGGACAACTACCTAAAGATGAGATATTATCTGATTCTATTTCAGAAATGGAAGCGGAGAGCTCCTCTGAAATTGATACTATTTCGGAGGATAATAAGGAAGCTTCAACTGGAGAGCAGACAATGGAGGTCAAGGATAAACCGAGCTTAACAGAACAGATTAAAAAACAAGGAAAAGAGAAGGAGGACACAACCTCTAATCCAAATGGCTTAACTAAAATTGAAAAAAAAGATAAAACAGAGACCAAAGATAACAGTAAACTTACACTTATAAAAGATAAGAAGAAAAAGGAGCCAGTTGAAAATCCTTTGAATCCAACCAATCCCAAGAAAGATAACATAACTGAGAATCCATTAAACAATCAGTAAAAATTATATGGCAGATCTGAAAATTGGAACTAAAGTAAAAGACCGCTATACCTTAAAGGAGTTTAAGGGAAGTGGTAGCTTTGGTGAAGTCTGGCTAGCACACGATGAAGTGCTTGATACAGATGTAGCCATCAAAATCTATATCTCTCTCGATCCGCGCGGTGTTGAAGAGTTCAAAAGCGAGTACATTACAACACAAGGTATCTCCCACCCCAATCTTCTCACAACCAACTATTTTGATGTATGGGAGCAACGACCATATTTGGTAATGAAGTATTGCGCCAAAGGTGCATCAACTACTCAAGCTGGTAAAATGGATGAGTATGACCTTTGGCAATTCATTCATGATGTAGCATCCGGATTGAAACACCTACATAATATGCCAGAACCAATAATTCATCAGGATATTAAGCCGGATAATATTCTTGTTGATGACAATAATCGATTCCTGATTACTGATTTTGGCATAAGTAAAAAAATCCGCTCTACAATGCGCAAACAATCTAAACGCGCAGTCGGAGCAGGAGCTACTGCATATATGGGTCCGGAGCGTTTTGATGCCGATCCTTCTCCTGTTAAGGCCTCTGATATGTGGTCGCTTGGTGTGTCAATATATGAGCTTGCTACTGGAGAACTACCATTTAGTGGGCTCGGAGGAGGTATGCAGAAGAATGGTGCAGAAATACCATCGTTGGATAACAAGTGGTCAAAAGACCTGAATATGGTTATGCAATCTTGTCTTGCCAAAGAGACATGGGATAGACCGACTGCCCAGCAGTTGGAAGAATATTCAGATGCTATTCTTAATGGTCAGCCGGCAACTGTAACATGGAATATTAAATCCGCAAAATCGGATGAAGAAACTCCGGATTATGTTGTCAAGCCAGATGAGTCAGGCTATGTAGATGGAAACGACGAGGGTATTCACTCAAACACCAAAAGAATATGGTTTGCTATAGCCAGTATATTAGCTGCGGTTGTGATCCTTATTCTCATTTGGCCATCAGTAAATAACGATGAAGAGATTATAATACCTGAAGATACCGTAGAAGCAATAGATTCTATGGTAGCGGAAGGTGTTGAAACTGTTCCACCGGACATACCTGAAGTACAGTCCACAAAGAAAGAGATTACATCTGTTCCTTCCCCAGTAAAGAAAGATGAGTCTAAAATTGTGGTTAAAGAAGAAACTAAAACAGAAAATAACGCGACTCTTCTTAAAACGGCAATTGCTAATGGAGATTATCAACAGGTACAGAGACTCGCTAACCAAGGTTACGCAGCAGCATACGGACCTTTGGCCAAATACTACCTCAACAATCACGATTATCAGACTGCAGAATCGTATGCTAAAAAAGCAAAAGCAGCTGGATTTAGAGAAGGCTCTGATGTAATAAAGACTCTTGAAAACTTAGGTTATTACGATTAAAATTAAAATATCATAATATGAAGATCAAACAACTCTTAATGCTGATACTCCTGATAAGTATCACATTCTGCCTTTCGGCGCAAGATGCTTCTTTTCTTATGAAATATGCACAAAAAGGAGATAAAGAAGCCATGTATAACTTGGCACAATGTTACCTATATGGCAATGGTGGAGTGGCTCAGGATTACAACCAAGCTACTTATTGGCTGACAAAAGCATCTAAGAAAGACTACGCTCCAGCAATGGTTGATTTAGCTTATTGTTATCTTTATGGAGCAGGCGTGATGAAGGACTATAAGCAAGCTTGGACCTTAGCTCAAAAAGCATCCAGACAAAAGATAGCAAAAGCATATCATCTTATGGCGTTAATGAATAAAGATGGCATATATGTTCCTCAGAATAACACTGCATATCTAACAAACCTTCAGACAGCAGCAGAATTGGGTGATGACAGTGCACAAAAAGATCTGGGAATAATGTATCTATTCGGTGACGCAGCAACCGGAATAAAACAAAGCGATCCATCAGCCGTCGTATGGTTAAGCAAATCAGCTGATCAAAACAATGCAATTGCTCTATTATACTTAGGTGGATGCTATGAGATAGGTACTGGAGTTGCGCAGGACCTAAATAAGGCAATTGAATATTATTCAAAATCCTCAGACCTAGGATATGGATATGCTCAGGCTAGATTAGCGGAAGCATATTTAAAAGGAGAGGGAGTTGAACAAGATCCGTCAAGGGCAATAGAGTTATTGAATCTCGCAAATGCACAAGACATTCCCAAAGCCTTTAAATTGACCGGTGATGTTTATTATTATGGACTAGGTATAGATGAAAACAACGAATTGGCTGCTGAATGGTATAAAAAAGCTGCTGAAGCAGGAATTGCAGAGGCCAGTTCTATTTTAGGCAATATGTATCTAAATGGTGAAGGAGTAGTAAAGAATGACACAAAGGGATATGAATATTATAAAGTTGCAGCAGAAGCTGAAATACCTCATGGTATAGCCGGGTTAGGAATTTGTTACGAAAATGGACTCGGAGTTACTAAAAATCTGAACACCGCGATTTCTTATTATAAAAAGGCTGCTGATTTGGGTAATAATTATGCACAACGTAGCCTCTATCGATTATATAAAGAAGGAGACGGAGTTACAAAAAATAATTATGAAGCTTTACGCTACTTAAGAATGGCCGCCGATGACGGAGACCCCGAAGCACTACATTCAATGGCTTTTGAATACAGCAATGGGGAACTTTTGCATCAAGAAAACACAAAAGCGTTAGAATATTTGCAAAAAGCATGTAATGCAGGCAACTATTTCTCAATGGGTATGTTGGGATTACTTTACTATGATGGAGATTATTTAGTTTCAAAAGACTATGAAAAGGCATTCCATTATCTTCATGAGGCTGCTGGACATCCTCAAGAGTTTAATAACGAGATGCTAGGTTCCATCTTTCGAGATTTAGCGGCTTGCTATCGCTTCGGACGAGGTACTGAAGTAAATCATAGCTTGGCATCATATTATACAGAACAGGCTGCTAGATGTGGAGATAGTAGTTCTTTCGATGCAGTAAACGCACTAAGGCAGCAATGAATATGAAGAAAACTTTCGTGATTTTTATAGCTGTCGTGATTAGCTGTGTGGCCCTTAATGCCACACAACTCACCCCGGCACAAATCAAGGCAAAGACTGAGATATATAATGCCTTGAAAAAGACTTGTACTAACATTACTGATGAAGATGAAAGTCTGCGATTTCAGTATAATGGGAAGCAGTATTTTGTAAGTATACACACGCTTAATCCTCAGGTATTATATCTGAGTCTTGTGTTAGGTTTTAACCTTCCGGAGTCATATAATGCAGAAATTGCGAATATGGCAGCTCTTCATGCAGCTTCTGAAAAACCAGTTTGTGCAGCCGCTTATAATGGTGCACTGGTTTTCTCTTGTGAGACGTACACTAAAGATATTAAATCATTCATAGCAGTAATTCCCGAAATGCTACAAGCCCTGAATAGTTCAGCAGAGGGTTTTCAAGAAGCTTATAACGAGGCTGAGAAAATATATGTTCCGTCTGTTCCTATGGTATCATATCAGAATCTGAATGAGAATGAATTTATTCATCCCAAGGTGGCATCTAAAGGAGATTCCAAATTATATATAGAGAAAGTAACTTTAGATCCAAGTTATACTGTACTTGATATGGTAAGCTATAATGGTCGACAGTATCAATGGTGCTCCATCTCAAAAAATAGTTATATCTCAGTAAACGGCAAGCGTTATTCGATGACACGAGCAGAGGGAATAGAATGTTCACCACTGCATACTGATTATCCCGGTTGGGATAGTGGACGTGAAGTTTCTTTGCATTTCAAACTATATTTCCCTGCCCTCCCCAAGGGAACAACATCATTCGATTTCTCTGAAGGATCTGTTGATGGCTGGAATCTCAAAGGTGTAGAGTTAAAACATGGTAATGCATATGCCATCAATGGAGAACGCATTGAAACAGCTTATCACAAATGGGATTGCACTGCAATTGAGGTTCAAGATGGACAAACCATCGTAACAAAAACCGTACAGCCCAAAAGTGAAGGAACTTTCATGTATAGTAGTCAAGATGAATACATCGAGGATGCTGAAACAGGTCGAAAATATTACCTACAGAATAGTAGTATTGGTTTTGAGGGGTCACCGGAAATATCACACGATACAAAGACCATTATTTTCTATGAGGTATATCCAGCACTCCCCTCATCGGTGAAGAAAATCAATATTTCTTCAGGTTCACAATATTACGTAAAAGACTTGAAAATTCGCTAATCAATACAACCTCATTCCTAAAAATATGACGGAGGTTGACCTAATTGTGGTTTAACCTCCGTCACACATAAAACAACATTATGAAACGGATAGTTCTCATCATAACGTTAGTCATATCCATTTTTGCAGTAACAAGCTGTCAGGATGGCAATGTCACTAAACTAAAAAAAGAAATACATGCTGCGGATGCGGTATGTCCAATTAGTTACGGACTCGGAGATGATTTAATCAGCATTAAATATCACGAAAATGATAATACTGTTTTAATGTATTATTCACTAAATTAAGAGATGTCAAGCCATGTCTTTCTGAAGCAAAATAAGGAAAATATGATGAAACAATTCCGCTTGTCACTCTCACATGATAACTCTCAGCAGATGTTGAAAGACATAGTGAATGCCAAGGCATCTCTAATGGTGATTTATAAAACTCCCTCAACAGGTAAGACCATCAAGTTCTCTCTGCCCTATGAAGAGTTGAAAGAAATTAAAAATAATCCATTATCGGGAACTGAAGTTAAGAGAATGATCCTTGAGAACAGTATCGCTATGCAAAATTCTTCCATGCCTATGAAAATAGATGAAGGTATTGCTCAAACTAAAGTGTCAATTGTTGATGATAATCTCGTCTATTATTATGAAATGGATGAAGATATATACGACATGAAGGCACTGAAAAAAAAGCCAGCAGAACTGAAAGATGGAATCAGAGAAGAATTAAAGAATATGCGTAGAGACCCTACTATGCAGCGCGAGTTACAAATGTTGAATGCTTTAGGAATGGGTTATATGTATCGTTATTACGGAAAGAACAGTAAGGACTATGTGGATGTAATATTCACTTCGGATGAGTTAGAGAAATATATATCAAGATAAATACTGCATAATATGTCTTTTATATTCGGAAGTCGTATGGAAGATTTCGAACATGGTTCTTTTGTTAGAGCCATGATTCAGAATCATGCAGATTCACTTTTTCAATTTATGGTTGTTGATTTTGAATCGAAGGAAGGGGAAACGGCAACATTGATTGAACGTAAACTTTTAAGAATAGAAGCATTGCGTCAGTCGGCAATATCCTTTCAATCCTTAATTGAAGAAGTAGATGTGCGATTGGAATTAAGAGAATTAGTTAGTTCTGAGTTAAAGAAGAAAGACCAAGTACGCATCCTTAATGGAATTGAACTTTCACGGAATGAATTACTCAAGTTATTTTATTATGCTGAGGAGATAGGATATACCTTTTCATTCTTTATACGAGATGCAGAAAGAACTGTTTTTCTAGATAAAACTATGCCGAAGATTATATTCTTTGACGAGGATGGTAAACCTCAATATGTCGGGGAGACAGATTTATCTGAAGGACAAATGAAACATTTGGTTGAAAATCGCCAGTCATTGATTGTTTGGTTGCTTGAAAAGGATAATATTTGGCATTGCTTTCTCCAGACCATTAAAGGCTTAAAAGGTAAAGAAAGTAGTAAGATGGGAACAGTTCCTCATATTCATTATTTATCAAGTTCCTTTGGAATAACAAAGGAGGAACTATTGAAAAAAATAAAGAATGACGGTGAGTATATGGCTTCAAAAGTTCATATCCCCATAAGTGATATGTAAGATATGGAAGAACTGAAAGTAGGTGATATAATTAAAGAGCGTTACACTTTGGTAAGATTTCTCGGAAGCGGTAGTTTTGGAGAAGTTTGGCTTGCGCATGATCAAATGACCGGACGAGATGTGGCTTTGAAGATTTATCTTAGTCTTGATCCAGCAGGTGTAGGTGAGTTTCAACGCGAATATTCCAACACTGCGGATTTATCAAGTCCGTATCTTTTGACACCGGAATATTTTGATGTTCACCATCGCAGACCATTTCTGGTAATGAAATTTTGTGAGAATGGGTCTTCTTCCAAACTTGCAGGTCAAATAACTGAAGATAAACTTTGGGATTTTATCCATGATGTGGCATCTGGTTTAGAGGTACTACATTCACAATCAGATCCAATCGTTCATCAAGATATAAAACCCGATAACATTCTTGTTGATAGTAATGGCAGATTTTTGATTACTGACTTCGGAATTAGTAAACGTCTCCGTGCTACAATGAGTCGTCAGTCAAAACGAGACGTTAGTTCAGGTGCAATGCCGTATATGGCTCCTGAGCGTTTTGATAGTGTTCCAAAACTCAATCCATCTTCAGATATATGGTCATTAGGTGCATCAATATATGAGCTTGCAACTGGCGAACTCCCATTAAATGGTTTTGGAGGAAGTATGCTAAAGCATGGTGCTGAAATTCCGTCGCTAGATTCAGCCTTATCTCAACCATTGAATGATTTGATGATGAGTTGCATGGAGTTACATCCTGAAAAACGGCCGACAGCTAAGGACATTATTGACGCAGCCATTACTAAATCTTATAAGACTTCTAATCCCGACCGATTAAAGACTTCTGAAAAAATATATAAGGAAACAATTAAAGAGGATAACTCTAAGGCCAAGCGTAAGTATAATATTGGACTAATTATCGTATTGGTGGCTTTAGCCTTTGGTGTTTATAAAATGTTTGTACAGGACACTCATGTCCAAAATATTAATGACAATGAAAATAATGGTGTGAGAAAGGACTCTATTGTCACGGAGACTGTTTCAGTTGAGCAAGTAGTGGTAGAACCAGAGATTATCTCTGAAGCCCAAGTAACAGTGTCAGTCCCTAAACCCTCGAAAGTTTCTGGACCCAATAGTTATCCATTCAACGCAGCTGGATGTCCATTTGTATTTGTGCGCGGGAAAGATCGAGATGCTATGGTGGCGAATAAATCAGTTAAGGCCAATATCTATGGTAGAAATTACACTTTTAGTGTTGGAGACAATCATCCCAATGGAACCAGAGCTTTGGTAATTGCAGATGGTTATGGATACAATTTATTGTTTGATCTAGAATTATCGCAAGAAGATAGTGAAATCTTCTTTGATGAATTCGATGGTTTTAGGACAGACTGCAATATGCAACTTACAGCTATGGATATTAATAATGATGGCGAATGTGAGTTATTATTGTCCTTACAGTCTGAAGGTTGGTGTATTGAGAAAACCTTTGTCTTCAAACTATTACCACATCCCTATCAGGATTCTTTAGTTAAATATTTGGGAGTTGCAGATGGTCAACTTCATATGTATATAGATGGAACAACTATCGTAGCTCCGTATGGAGGTCAAGGACTCTATGAGGAATATATTTTAGCTTCTAATGGTAGAATAGTTAATATCGGCAATTAAAATTTAAGACACAGAGACAAACAACGTTTATGCTGATTCTTACATATCAAAATATGAGAAAATTTGTATTGGTGATAATACTCCTGACGGGCTGTTTGGCTGGCAAGGCTCAATCGGGTTCAGTTGGCTACGGCTATGCTTATACTGATTCCGTTGAAGTCATAGAGGTAATCGATGTTGTTGAAGCTGTTGATTCCCTTGATTATGTCGATTATTCATTGTATGGGATAATCAAAAATCGTGATTGGGATCGTCTGGTCCTGGACAGAGAACAAGCTTTATCCGTGTTAGACCATCTCCCTTCTGATGCTTACGGCTTAAATGAACGTGCTTCTGTCCGGAAGCTGTTAACTACCAAGAATCTAAAGATTACCAATCAAGAACTGATGGCTTACCGAAAGGTTCGTTCCATTCAAGTCAGTCGAATGGGTATTTTTTCGTATCCATACTTCTCGTGCCGCTTTAAGAGAAAGGATGGTAAATTATTCTTTGAGAAGATAAGCGGAAGCCAAAGGAAATCAGGATATATCTATGATAATAAATCTGACTCTAAAGTTTTTCTCGGTGGCTGGTCTGTAAATGATGATCCTCAGACAACATACGATAGCGAAAATTCTGAACCGGGAATGATTTATAAGATTGGACCCAACAAGGTTATTATGGTCTTCCTTGCTCCTGATGAACAATCTTTTGAAATATACGAACTAATCAAATAACAAAATATGCAGCCTCAAATTCACTTCCTCATACTTTCTATAATGATCCTAACGACAACAGTTTGCAATGCCCAAGTCGGAGTCGTTACTAATAACCTTACCCTTAATGACCGTGTTGAGTATTTTATCACTAATTCTAATTGTGATGAGAATGAATTGAATGAGTTAGTACGCATGATTCAGAAGCAAGGTGATTTACTGGAAGGTTTACGTGTGATGAATGTGGCGGTCAAACGTTTCCCGGATAGCTATTATGCTCACTATATGCGAGGTTTTTATAATCGAAATCTTGAGAATTTTGAGGAAGCAATTTCCGATTTTTCTAAAGCCATCTCAATCGAACCTCGATACGCCGGAGCATATAACGATAGAGGCGAATGCTATCAAGCACTTCATCAAGTTGCCGAAGCAAATGCTGATTTTAATTCGGCTATAATGGAAAGCGAAAAGTTATTGAATGCCGGACTTCAGTATGAGGGTATTGAGTTTGCCAAGCCTTTTGCTTTAGTCGGTCTTGGGAGAAACATAGAAGTTCGTGAATGGATAAAAAACTATGCGGGTAATGACTATTATGATGTCGCTTGTTTATACTCAAAAATAAGATATAGGGAAAATACTCTAATGTATATCAAGAAGGCATTAGAGAACGGCTACTCAAATATTGACTTCATCAAGGCTGATAATTGTATGAAGTGGATAGCTGATTCTGAGGAATTCGTTAATCTGATAAACCAATATAAATAATAAACATGTGTAATATCGAACAATGCTCTCGCTGTCGAAACAACTTCGACACGTGTGGTTACTACGACCACACTGACACGGCTCCTTGCAGCCGATTCGTCAAGCCAATTGACAACTCTAAAATGTTTGCCCGTTGGTATAAGTTTTCTGGCCGTATTGGTCGACTAGAATATGTTCTCACCTTGGTAATTGCCGTAGTCCTCTACTTTTTTGTATTACTGGGGGTTGGTCAGCTCCTGCAAGCTATGGGTATAACTATTGAAAGTAATGTGGGGCTATACATTTTTACACTCGGCGCAATGCTACCCTCTGTCTACTTAATGCTTGCCGCCGGAATCAAGAGAACCCACGACACTCGTGTATCGGTATGGTATGCCCTTATACCGGTGATCGTAGCACTCTGTCTTATGCTCGGAATAATCCCGGGATTAATTCCTATCCTCATTGGTATCGCTGGATGTGTTTATCTATTCAAAGATGCTGGGGAAGATGGAGTGAACGAACATGGGTCGAACCCAGTACAACCTTATGCTGAACAATTAAATTTTGAGGAAGCATAATCACTTGATTAATATCTAATCTTAAATGGAGTTTCGTTTACATGTTTATAATTTAGGTATCTGTATATGTGTAAGCATTAACTGAAGTACACCTTTTGGAGGTTGCCGTTAGGTTGTAACTTTGCATTTCAAAGTTGCACTAACTGCAACCTCCAGTTTTATGACAAAAACAGAGTTCCAGGATCTACAGATCAGAGCCGCAGCGAGCGGCATGACCCTGAAGGCGTTTCTTCAGGCAGAGGGTGTGGCCTATTCCACCTACAATTACTGGTGCAGGAAAGTTTATTATTCATCAGCCATTTTGTAGGTGATGGGTACGTATTCCGGACTAAATCCGTTTACCATTTCCGGTGGACGGCGCAGGGAAGATGCGATTTTTAACTCGCAAAATTTGCGAGTTATTATTCGCTGTATTATCTTTGCAATAAAATATGAACTGCTTATGTTTTTCCACGAAAGAGAGAATAGGGATATTCCGTATTCTATTGACATCACTGGAAAAAAATCCACCGAAAATGAATCTCCATTCAAAGACATCACAATCGAGACAGAGGGCCTTTACCACTACATCACTGCAAACTATGGGTCTACCTCACTACGGGACCGAATCGGAGAGATTGATCAGGCACGTTTGGAGAATAGAGAAATCACTCTGACTGATCTTGCATACAAGCACTTCGCCTATATACTTGATTAGGGCTCCGATGCTGTAGAATGTTTCAGCATCGAAAGGAAAATCTTGAAAGATTTCAAGCGCAATAAGGTAATCACCCTCTTGGGGCCAAGACAATGCCATAAAGCGCCTCTCCGAGGCTACTGAGCTTTTTTAGGGTTTCCCCAGGCTGAAGCCTGGGGTTTTGGCATAATGACAGCTCTCCGAGCTGTAAAGTCAGCTACAAATTGGATAACATTCTATAAGTAAAACGCTGTGGCATAAGGGGAAAATATCGGGACTGATTCCAACAGTATCTATACCTGAGATATTATGCCGCTTTGGCGTGTTCGACTTATGAGCACAATATGGATGGGGTGTTTCACCTTCAACAAACCGGCTGACGCATACGTAGGTTGGTTTTGAGACCGGGACTGAATAATATGGGAACACATCCGTTATTAAAATATAATGAGCTTAATCGATAATATTAGAAACTCTGTTATCCGGATTTTAGCTGTCGTGGGATTCTTCTTGGTATTTCACGGCATAGGCCATTCCATGGACGGCAGTGACAGAGTTAGAGCAGACAAGGATCCCATTGAGACAATCGACTCCCTTTTGAATCTGCATGATCAATGCCGGCAGGGAGTGATATATCCCGACAGCGCGGTTCATTATTCAATTCTTGCCTTAAATACGGCTACAGAGGCTTTTGGCGTAGAGAGTGAGGAGTATTCAGATATTTTTACTGATTACTTCCTGTCTGATATTGCCCGCTATCACGAGATGCTTGCAACTGAAGCTTATAAGTTATTGACGGAGACCTTCAATTGCTCTACACCCTACGGCTGGCGCCCTTTTTATCGGCTGGCCTCTCTGCTCGCTAACTTTAATGAAATAGAAAAAACCACAGAACTATACCGTACTGTTGTCAAACAATCTCCCTCGCCTAAGGGAAGAGTGTTAGCAGGAATGGAGCTGGCTAAGATCCAACAAAGAGAAGAGAATCTGAATCTTGAGCAAGCTTATCTCGGATTTATGGACGACATTACCGCTCTCCAGACTCCAGATCGGGAAAATGTGCTGATTGAAATAGCAATCGAACTGGCAAGTTATTTCCTTTCGCTCGACAATGATGACAAGACATTGGAGTATATCGACAATGGAGAGAGACTGAAAGGGCATGTATCAACCCACAAGATGCTTAGGTTGCTGAGCGTGAAACATGATTATCTGCTCCGGCATAATCACAGGGCTGCTATAGACTGCTTGAACGAGGCTTTTGAGATGGTCAGTCAGGAAGATGCCGATCAGGCAGATAGGGATTGGATAGCGTTGGCGTTGGTTGACCGCGGTGATTATGCCTGGAACCAATTGATAAACGTCGAGCAGGCATGCTGGTATTATGTAAAGGCATTCAATCTGCTGTATGGCAACTCGGCTTATGACAATAAAGTCCTCAGAGTTATTCTGAACAGATTGGTCAGCCTATTGACCCTTTCCGGAGATATGGATCAGGCTATAGAATTGGGGGAATTATATCTAAAGGCAGTAGGCTCTAAGGGGATAAGCAACCCGATGCTGTTTCTGGTTCTTGATTTGGTTGAAGCTTATCTAAGGAGCGGGCGCACATTGGAGGCCTCCCGGAAATTCGATGAGTTCAAAGACAATTTGCTCGCCTATGAGGATACGCGCGAGAAAGCCCTTCTTATGAAGAGCAAAATCAATATTGCCTTGGGCAACTATGCCGATGCGACCAAAGTACTTGAGGATCTTTTGGAATCTGCACGACGTAGGGATGTCAGAATGTGGGCCATGCGTCATCTTGCCACGGCCTATACCTATCTCGGGGACACAAGAATGGAAGCTCTGTCAGACAGTATAAATCATTTCACCAAGAACTGGATTGGAACGCAATTCTGGTTTATAACCCCCACCGAGCGCAAGAACTGGCTGAAACTCTGCCAGGAAGCAGTGGAACATCAATTGTCGTTGAAAGGGAATGATCGTGCAGTCAGAAATGCTGCGGAACTTAACCTTTTCAGGAAAAGTCTTCTCTTTCGAACAGATTCCAAAATAGAAGAAGAGATTGCCAGGAATCCTCGGGCAATTGTCTCTCTCAACTGCCTCGATTCATTGAGGCGCAGGCGGCTTGATGCGATGAATCGCGGGGAAGGAAGTACAATAAGGGAAGTCAATACACAGATAGATTCGCTGCGCCGGGAGATAACCAACGACTTTGTGGAGAGAGGCGTATTGCAACGGAATATAGACACTGACTTGAAGGAGGTCTGCGCAAAGCTTGGACATGATGCAATAGCCATCGACTTTATTTCATTAGGGGCTGACGAAGATGCTGAATTTGGAGCCTTTGTGTATGCTCAGGGGAAAGATCCAAAATTTATAAGGCTCACGACCAACACAGAAGCTTCATCAATGGGCGATACCTCTTACATTTGGACCACTCTGGCAGATGAAATCAAGAACTATTGTAAAGTATATTTCTGCCCGGACGGAATCCTTAATACCGTCCCTATTGAATATATTAGAGTCGTGGATACTTCATCAACTTGCCCTTGTCCGGAGTTGCATAGGGTATTCCACCTATCTACCATAAACGATTCCCAAACATCGGGAGATAAGTTGGCATTTATCGGAGTGGTCGATTACGGCATTCCAGACATCTTATCCGACAGCGCCAAGACCTGGACTCCCCTCGAAAGTCCAATGCTGGAACTACGCTCGATACAGTCAAACTGGACGGGAAACATCGACACAGTTCTTCTCAACTGCGAGGCGACTGAAAGAAACTTCTATCAGCTTGACGGGAAACCGCTAACAGCTCTACATCTATCTGCGCATGGAATATTTCGCTCTCATGAATCTCTTGAAGAAGCTCTTGAGTGTGATACATATCCGGAAAAGGCTATGGCAGCCCATTGGCTTTCGGTTTCGGATGATTCATTATCCGGAATCATTCTGAGACAGGAATCAGACATCGCTCAAAAGACGTCTGATGGTTTCATTTCAGACGGGTTATTGACAGCGGAGGAAATTGAAACCATGCGGTTTCCGGATTTACGGTTGACCGTGCTTTCGGCATGTGACACCGGATTGGGAGAAATAGACAGCGAGGGTGTTTGGGGTCTGCAACGCGCTTTCCGAATTGCCGGGACCAAGAATCTCATCTGTACACTCTCAAAAGTCGATGACTACTGGACGGCTCAGTTTATGGATGCCTTCTATGAGCAGTCCGCCAAGGGTAAGTCGATATATGAATCTTTCCATACTGCCCAACGGTGGCTTTATCGGGAACTCCCCGACAATCCCGAAATCTGGTCTTCATTTATATTGATAGAATGACAAATATGAATAAGATATTCTTAACGATACTTTTGATTATCGCAACATCGTTGCCGAGTATCGCTACAGACCGGGCTCTCCTTGTGGGCATCGGAAAGTATGACCGGGAAAAGACAGGATGGAGCCGGATACATGGTGATAATGACGTTGAGCTTCTCCGACCTTTGCTTGAACGGCAGGGTTTCAGTGATATAATATGCCTTACAAACGAAATAGCCACTAAGAAAGCGATTACCTCCGCCCTATCGGCGCTTGCCGACAAGGCTCAGCCGGGAGACAAGGTATTTTTCCTGTTTTCAGGTCACGGACAGCCTATAAGAGATGACAATCACGACGAGGAGAAAAAGAAGAAATATGATGAGTCAATAATACCTTTTGATGCTTGCCGGGATAGTCGAAAAATGAATGGTACATATAGGGGACAGTTTCACCTTATCGATGATGAATTGTGTCCGCTGCTTGATGCAATAAAACGTAAGCTTGGCTCAAAAGGAGAATTCCTTGTGGCAGTGGATGCCTGTTTCAGCAAAGGAATACAAAAAGATGAGATGACCGATGATCCTGATGGACAGCTTTACGTAAGAGGCACGAATATTGCTTTCACACCACCGGGACGAATTACAGTGAAAAGTCCGAAGGATTTTTCTAAAGGAGC